>JAKBAQ010000183.1 GCA_021808985.1 Pseudomonadota bacterium | reverse complement strand
CAGGAAGGTGTGGCTGGATTCCTGGCCAAGCTTGAACGGGGCGCCGTTGAAATTGTAGTTGCGGCTTTCAACCAGCTGGGTGAACTTGTACTCAGCGGTGACGGAGAGGCCGGGGACCATCGGCAGCGGGTAGGCCGCGCCGGCGATGACGTTATAGGCGAAGCTGCCCTTGTCGCCACCGACCCCAAGGGGGCTGTTGCCCTTGAGGGAGGAGTTGAGGTTCTGCCACTGATAGCCGACGCCAGCGCCGACATAGGGGAAGATCGGCAGGCCGACATTCATGTCATACAAGGCGTTGACCATCGGGCCGTAGGTGTTGAGGCCGCCGGTGAGGGGGGCGCCGCCGCCGATTTTGTGGGCGGTGTTGCGGTAGTAATTGCCGCTCAGCTCCACGCGGAAGCCGTTGCCGAAGCCGTAGCCGACCGCGATGTCACCCGCGTAGGAGGGGCGGGTGAGGATTTTGCCGGAGCCGGTGGCGTCGCTGGCGGGGATGGGGTTGAGAATGCTGGTGCCAGCGCCGAGGCTGACATACGGCCCGGTGACGGGCTGTGCATGGGCCGCGAGCGGCAACGCAAGGCAGGTGGCAGCGGCAAGGGCTAAGCGCAGCTTCATAGTCTGAACTCCATATGGGATTATAAGATGAACCACCCCCATTTAGTGAGTTCGGCAAAAGTTCAACAGAGCGAATTCATTTCAGACTTTAACATTCTGACCCTGTTGTATTTTTAGCACAATTTGTGCGCTGCAAATGAATTAATGTTCATTTGTCGGCCCTGGGGAGGGGGCGGGATTCAGGGAGTGAGAGATTAGGTGCAACCCATGACGCGGAAGGTTTCACCCGCGTCGCCGACAACGGTTGCACCGGGGGTGGAGCGGACCATCCAGCCGCGGAACAGCGGCGGGCTTGAGGTGTCGGACAAAGGCTGCACGGTGAGGAAGATGGCCGTGTCCGGCAGTTGGCCGGGGGGACGGTTGACGCAGGACTGCACGGAGACCTGGAGATCGCCCACCTTGGCCTGCGAGCCGACGGGGATGGAGACCTTGGCGGTGCTGCCGTCCACTTTATCAAGCACGCCGAGCTGCGCGATGGTGCCTGTTACCCAGTCATTTTGGGTTATGGGGGCGGTGTCGGCCGTGGTGGCGGGTGCGCCGGTGGTGCTGCTGCCGCCGGCAGTGGTGGTGGTGGCGGTTGATGCCGGAGGGGGTTGAACCTGCACCAGGCCCGGCGGCGGCGGCGATGCGGGCGGGGAAACGGGCGCCGGGCTGGCGAGCGGGGCGGAGACGATGGCCGGGGCCGGCGGCACCACCACGGTGGTGTTGCTGGCTTGCCCCCAGGCGAGGCCGCCGGTGAGCGAGAGCAGGAGGGTGGCGGGCGCGCGGAACCGCATTATTGCGCCGGGGCGGGCGAGAGCGCGGCGGGATTGGCCGGCGTGCCGCCGGCGCTGCCCTGAGCCGGGGCGGATGTTTTGCTGGAGGCGCCGCCCATGGAGAAGATGAACTTGCCGAGCAGATCCTCGATATTGATGGCCGACTGGGTGACGGGGAAGGATTGGCCGGAGGCCAGCATGTTGTTGGAGCCGCCAGGGGAGACGGAGACATAGTCACCGCCGAGCAGGCCATCCGAGGAGATGGCGGCGCTGCTGTCATCGGGGATTTTGATGCCGTCATCAATGACCAGCCGGACGATGGCGGCGTAGGTGTTGGGGTCTAGCCGCTCATCGGCGACATGGCCGATGACGACGCCGCCGATTTTGACATCAGCGCCGACGGTGAGCCCGCCAATGCTGGAGAATTGCGCCCGCAGCGGATAGCCGCTGGTGGTGACGGTGCCGGACGCGCCGAGCGCATAGACCAGGAACACCGCCGAGGCGATGATGACGGCGAAGCCGGTGAGCAGCTCGGGCAGCTTGCGGGTCATCGTTCAGGGTCCGGGGGTCCAGGATTCATAATCAGCCGAGGCGGCGGCGCGGCGGCCTCCCTGATAGTCATGCCCGGCGGGGCGGTAGCTCTGCGCCGTGCCGGTGAGGTTGGGCCGGTGCGGCTTCACCCAGGGTTTGCCGCTGGTCTCGGGCAGGGGCTCATCCGTGAGGCGGTGCAGCCAGGCGTGCCAGCGCGGGCTGATCGCCGAGGGGTCGGCGGCGCCGGCATAGACCACCCAGCGGCGGCCATGGCGGGCGATGCCGTGGGCCGGACGCTCAAAATAGCAATTGCCTTGCTCGTCCCGCCCGGCGAGGCGGCCGTGGCGCAGGGTGTAGAGGACCAGGCCGGGGTTGAAGATGAGCTGGCGCAGGCCGCCAAGCTGGCTGAGTGAGACTTTGGCAGACGAAGGGGAGGTGCGCATGCCGCCTGATATAGGTGAAGCGAGCCTCGGGGTCCATCTTGAAGTTGAGTGCAGACTATCCACAGTATTTTGTGGGTGGAGGCAAAAATTACCACTATATGCACTTTAACTGGGGCACGGCTCGGCATAGGATGGGGGCATGGGCACTTATAGAGCGGATAAATCCTGGCATGGCGTGAAGCAGGCGGTGTTCGCCGGGCGGGCGGATGCGGATGCGGCGGCGGTGGCGGTGAGGATACCCGCCGCCTGGGGCGCGGCGGCGGCCGATGCGCTGGCGGGAATGCTGCCAGAGCGGGGGGCGCTGGATATCGCGCTTGCGGCGCAGGCCTGGATTGCGCCGATAGCAGCCCGGGCGGAGACCGCGGGAATGCCGCCGGAGCTGGGGGCGCGGCTGCATGCGCTGCTGGCGGCGCGGCGCGGCAGCCCGAGCGCGAATGTGTGGCAGAACAGGCTGCAAGGGCAGCCGGGCTTCGTGTTCAACCTGAATGCGTTCACCGATGAGGACGGGATTTTCGACATTGCCGGGCTGGGCGCGGCGGTGCAGCTGGCGGTGACGGCGCTGACGCTGGGCACGCCATCAGCGCACCGGCTGAGCATCGGGTTCACCGACCTGAACCTGTTTCTGGCCCGACTCGGGGTGGAGTATGACTCCGCCGAGGCGCGGGATGTGGCCGTGATGGTGAGCGCGTTCATCGGGGCACAGGCGGATATCGCCTCGGCGAGGTTGCTGGCGCGCGGCGCGGCGCCTGGATATGCGGTGACGGCGGCGGCGCTGCCGGCCGGTTGCGTGGTGCCGGGGCTGAAGGACGCCGCCATGGCGGCGCAGCGCGAGGCCCTGGCCGCGGGCACGCGCCGGCATGAGACGCTGCTGGGCTTCGCGGAGGCGCCGGAAGTGGAGGCGCTGCTGGGGGCCGAGGCGTGTAATTTCGCCCCTGCCCTCTCGCCGGTGAATGGCGAGGGGCGGCTAAGCCTATGGGCCGCGGCGCGGCTGGCGGCGCAAGGGCTGAGCGCGGAGGCGGCGCTGGTGAAGATGCTGAGCGGGGAGGCGTTGTTCGCCCCGGTGCGCCCGGCGGCGCATGCCGCGATGCATGACGCGCTGGCGCCCCTGGTGGCGGGCATGCCCGCGCGGCCAGTGGCGCCGATGCCGGCGCGCCGGCTCTCACACCGCGAGGCGCTGCCGGCGCGGCGCAGCGGCTATACGCAGAAGGCGAGCGTCGGCGGGCATAAATTGTTCATCTCCACCGGCGAGTATGGCAACGGGCGGCTGGGGGAGATTTTCATCGCGCTGCATAAGGAGGGGTCGGCCTTTCGCGGCCTGATGGACGCCTTCGCGATCGCGGTGAGCCTGGGGCTGCAGCATGGGGTGAATCTGGAGGATTATGTGGAGGCGTTCACCTTCACGCGCTTTGGCCCGGCCGGGGTGGTGGAGGGCGATCCGGCGGTGCCGCAGGCGACCTCGATGATCGATTACGTATTCCGCAATCTGGCGGTGAATTATCTGGGGCAGACGAATCTGGCGCCGGCGGTGCCGGAGGCGAGCGATACGGTGGGGGATGGCGCGGCGGACCGCGCGCCGCTGCTGCCGCTCGACCTGCCCGCGCCCGCCCCGCGCGAACGGCGCAGGGGCCTTAAACTGGTGAGCAACGCATGAGCAATGTTATCGAACGGCTGGCGGCACTCGGGATTACGCTGCCAAGGCCGATGCCGCCGGTGGCGACCTATGTGCCGGTGAGCATTGCCGGCAGCCTGGTGACCGTGAGCGGGCAGCTGCCGGCCATTGACGGCAAGGTGGCGGTGACCGGCAAGCTGGGGTTGAACGTGTCGATAGAGGAAGGGCAGCACGCGGCGCGGCTGTGCCTCATCAATGTTCTGGCGCAGCTTGAGGCGGCGCTGCCGGGCGGGCTGGCCAGCATCGCCAAGGTGGTGAGGCTGGGCGGGTTCATTGCCGCGACGGCGGAATTCTCGCAGCATGCGGTGGTGATGAACGGCGCCTCCGACCTTGCCGTGGCCGCCTTTGGCGATGCGGGGCGGCATGCGCGCTCAACCGTTGGCGTGGCCTCGCTGCCGCTGGATGCGGCGGTGGAGGTTGAGGGGAGTTTCTGGCTCGGCTGAGGACAGGCCGCCGGGGCCGCGATGTTTTGAACCGCCGGGCTGATCTTGCTTATGGATAAACGGCGGTTTGAGCGGGTATAAGGCTGCAACCATGAGTCAGCACAGCGCCTCACGTCTCCCGGCCCGCATGGCGGTGAATATTCTGCTGGACGGCGCGCTGGCGGCCCTGGCCGTGGCGGGGAGCTTCTGGCTGGCCAACCCGGCCGACCCCATGCCGCAGCCGCACGGCCTGCCGCTGGGCGGGGCCGTGGCGGTCTGGCTGATCGGCGTGCCGCTCGGCCTGCCCAGGCTGCACTGGCGGTTCATATCATTCCGGGATCTGGCGGTTATCGGCGCGGCCGGAGGGGTGACGGCGCTCATGCTGGTGCTGCTGATGGTGGGCTCGGGCATCCCCCTGCCCTCACCGGCTTTTCCGGTCATTCTGGCGCTTGCGCTCGTGGTGTTTCTGGTTTCGCCGAAATTTTTGTACCGGCTGGCGCGCATACCCAGCTCCGAGCGGCGGGCGGCGGCGCAGAAGGCGGTGCTGGTGGGGGATGCGGCGAGCGCTGAATTGTTTCTGGCGGCGCATCATCAGGCGGCGGCCTCGCCCTACCGGGTGGTTGGGGTGATGGCGCTCTCCGCCCGGCATATGGGGCAGCGGCTGCATGGGCTGGATGTGTTCGGCACGGTGGAGACGGCGGAGACGGCGCTGGGCAGGCTGGGGCAGAAGCCTGATCTGCTGATCATCACCTCGGGCGGTTTGGCGGGGGACCGGCTGGCCGGGCTGCTGGCGGTGGCCGCGCGCAGCGGCATAAGGGTGCTGCGCGCGCCCAGCCTGACCCGGCTGGCGCCGGCGGAGCAGAAGCTTGAGCTGCAGCCCATCGCGATCGAGGATTTGCTGAACCGCCAGCAGGTGCGGCCTGACCGGTCGGGCATGGCGCGGCTGATCGCGGGGAAGCGGGTGCTGGTGACGGGGGCGGGCGGGAGCATAGGCGCGGAGCTGGCGCGGCAGGTGGCGGGCTTCGCGCCGGCGGAAATTCTGCTGCTGGATAATGGGGAATTCGCGCTCTGGCAGATTGACCTGGAGCTGGCGGAGCTGGCCCCGGAGGTGGCGCGGCGCGCGGTGATCGGCGATGTGCGGGATGCGGCGCGGATGATGAGCTTGTGCAAAGCCTTCCGCCCGGAGCTGGTGTTCCATGCCGCGGCGCTGAAGCATGTGCCGATGGTGGAGGCGAATCCGCTGGAGGGGCTGGAGACCAATGTGCTGGGCACGCGCGCG
>JAKBAQ010000182.1 GCA_021808985.1 Pseudomonadota bacterium | reverse complement strand
CTCAACCGCGGCAAGGCGGTAACCATCGCGGCCATCAGCGGCGACACCTCGGGCGGCGGCTGCGAGCTTGGCTGGGCGTGCGACCTGCGCGTGGCCGAGCGCCAGGCGCGCTTCAGCCAGCCGGAGGTGATCATCGGCGCGGGCACCGGCATTGGCGGCACATCGCGCCTGGTGCGGCTGATCGGCCGGACCATGGCCGCCGAGGTGGTGCTGATGGGCCTGCCGCTCACCGCGCAGCGTGTGTATGAGCTGGGCGGGCTGAACCGCCTCGTGGGCAAGGGCGAGGCAGTGCGCGAGGCGCTGGCCATGGCGCGGCATATCGCCGGGCTGCCGGCGCAATCCGTCGCGGGCATGAAGCAGATGCTGGGCGAGGATGAGGATCTGAACCAGAGCGAGGGTTTGGAGAACGACCAGAAAATCAGCCAGACCTTGTTCGCCGACCCGCGCAGCATGGAAAACATGGGCCGCATTCAGGCGCGCCTCAACGCCGGGGAGAGCATCGCGCGGATCTACTGGCCCTAATATCCCGGGGCCATGCGTTGCATTTGGCAATCCAGCTGATAAAGCAAGGCGATTATGTGAACCGGGCAGGGAGCAGGTGTTGCCGCGCAGCGTGAATGAGGGAAGGCCCGGCGGCGCCGAAAAGCCTGAGATGGACCCGGTGAAGACCGGTGCCGCCTACATGCTCCAGGTGGCGGCGCGGCTGCAGACCACCAGCTTCCTCAACCGGGTGGCTGAAAGCGGCGTGCATCCGGCGGGCGCCTATGTGCTGCATGAGCTGTGGCGCGCCGCCCCGCTCTCGCAAACTGAATTGTCGATGCGGCTTGATATCGGCAACGCCACGGTTGGGCAGACCGTCAAACGGCTCGAGGGCCGGGGCCTGGTGCTGCGGCGGCAATCCACCGAGGACCGCCGCGTCGTCATGGTCGATCTCACGCCCAAGGGGCGCGCGCTGGAGGTTTTTTTCCACCGCGAGACACAAGGGCTGACCGAGGAGATCAACCGCGTGCTCGGCATCAAGGGCAGCGAGACTCTGGCGAAGCTGCTCACCCGCCTGGCGGACCATTTCCGCGCCAGCCTGGCCGATGCCGCGCCGCCTGAAATTGACGCCCGCGGCCGGAAGCCTTAGCCATGCCAATAGTGTAACCAAACGGAATCAGCGCCATGACAGATGAGGCTTTGCCGTTGCGCGGGGTGAAGGCCGTGATCCTGGCGGGCGGGCGCGGCTCGCGGCTCTCGGAGGAAACCGACACCAAGCCCAAGCCGATGGTCGAGATCGGCGGCCGCCCCATCCTGTGGCACATCATGAAAATCTACGCCCAGCACGGCGTCGAGGATTTCATCATCTGCCTCGGCTACAAGGGCGCGCGGATCAAGGAGTATTTCTACAACTACAATCTGCACTCCAGCGACATCACGGTGGACCTGCGCTCAGGCGTCACCATCCACCGCAGCGAGGCCGAGGACTGGCGCGTGACGCTGGTGGAAACCGGGCTGGAGACGCAAACCGGCGGCCGGCTCGCGAAAATCCGCAAATATCTGGGCGACGACCCGCTCTTCTGCATGACCTATGGCGACGCCGTGGCTGATATCGACATCGGCGCGGCGCTGCGCTTCCACCGCGCGCATGGCAGGCTCGCCACCGTCACCGCCGTGCGGCCCCTGGCGCGCTTTGGCGCGCTGCACCTGGCGGGCGAGCTGGTGGACCGTTTCGAGGAAAAACCGGCCGAGGAAGCCGGCCTCATCAGCGGCGGGTTCTTCGTGCTCTCGCCCCCGGCGCTGGATCTGATAGAGGGTGACGCCACACTGTGGGAAAAGGAGCCGATGGAAAAGCTCGCCGCCGCGGGCGAGCTGATGGCCTACCGCCACCACGGCTTCTGGCAGCCGATGGACACGCTGCGCGACCGCATGCAGCTGGACCATTTTTGTGAAACCGGCACCGCCCCCTGGATGACATGGCGGGGCTGACCCAGCCAAGCCCGGCCTTCTGGGCCGGCAAGCGCGTGTTGCTCACCGGGCATACCGGCTTCAAGGGCGGCTGGCTCACGCTCTGGCTGGCCCGGCTGGGCGCCACGGTGCGCGGCTACGCCCTGCCGCCCGCCACCACGCCGGATTTCTTCAGCCTCTGCCAGGTGGCCGCGCGGTGCGCGCACCAGCTGGGCGATGTGCGCGACGCGCCAGCCCTGCGCGCGGCCATGGCGGCCTTCCAGCCGGAGATCGTGCTGCATCTGGCCGCCCAGCCGCTGGTGCGCGCCTCCTACGCCGCCCCGGTGGAAACCTTCGCCACCAATGTCATGGGCACGGCGAACCTGCTGGAGGCGGCGCGGCACATTCCCACCGCGCGGGTTATCCTCATCGTCACCAGCGACAAGGTATACGCCGAAAGCCGCACCGCCCGGCATGATGAAGCCAGCCCCCTCGGCGGGGGCGACCCCTACAGCGCCAGCAAGGCCTGCGCCGAGCTGCTCACCGCCGCCTTTCCCATGCCCGCGCACCAGAGAATCGCCACCGTGCGCAGCGGCAATGTCATCGGCGGGGGCGACTGGGCGGCCGACCGGCTGGTGCCGGATTTCTTCCGCGGCATTTTCGCGGGCGAGCCGCTGCTGCTGCGCAACCCGGCGGCGGTGCGCCCCTGGCAGCATGTGCTGGACCCGCTCTGCGGCTATCTCCTGGCGGCGGAGCATTTGTGGCGCGCCCCGCCCGCCGCGCGCGCAAGCTGGAATTTCGGCCCCGACCCGGCGAGCGAGGTGCCGGTGGCAACGCTGGCGGCGGAAATCTGCCAGCTCTGGGGCAAGGGTGCGGCCTGGCAGGCCGCGCCGCCGCAAGCCGCGCCGCATGAAGCCCCGGTGCTGCGGCTGGACTCAGGGAAAGCCCGGCGCGAGCTTGGCTGGCGCCCCGGCTGGGCGCTGCCCCAGGCGCTCGCCGCCACGGTGGCATGGTACCAGCACCACCGCGCCGGCGGCGACATGGCGGCATTCACGCAATCCCAGATCGAGGCGTATGAAACAGCATGAGCAGCGAAGCGGAAGACCTGCGCGCGGAAATCCTGCGGCTAACCGCGCGTTATGCGGAGCTGGCGCACGCCCAGCCGCCCTTCAACCCCGCGCGCTCGCCCGTGCCTGTCTCCGGCAAGCTCTACGGCGCCCCGGAAATGGTGAACCTCGTGGATTCCGCGCTGGAATTCTGGCTCACCACCGGGCGCTTCAACGATACGTTCGAGGCCAGGCTGGCCGCCACGCTGGAGAGCCGCTACGCCCTCACGGTCAATTCCGGCTCCTCGGCCAACCTGCTCGCGCTCACCGCGCTCACCAGCCCCTCGCTCGGGCCCGAGGCGCTTAAGCCCGGCGATGAGGTCATCACCTGCGCCACCGGCTTCCCGACCACGGTGAACCCGATTCTGCAGAACGGCCTGGTCCCCGTGTTCGTCGATGTCTCGCTGCCCACCTACAATATTGACATCGCGGCGATGGCCGCCGCGGTCACCCCGCGCACCCGCGCCATCATGCTCGCGCATACGCTGGGCAACCCGTTCGACCTTGACGCCGTGATGGCGCTGGCCCGCCAGCACGGCCTGCGCGTGGTGGAGGATTGCTGCGACGCCCTGGGCGCCCGCTACGATGGGCAGGCCGTGGGCGGCTTTGGCGAAATCGGCACGCTCAGCTTCTATCCCGCCCACCATATCACCACCGGCGAGGGCGGCGCGGTTTTCACCAAATCCAGCACCTACAAGCGAATCCTGGAATCATTGCGCGACTGGGGGCGCGACTGCTGGTGCCCGCCAGGCAATGACAATACCTGCAAGAAACGCTTCGGCTGGCAGCTCGGCGGCCTGCCCGAGGGCTATGACCATAAATACATCTACAGCCATCTCGGCTATAACCTGAAGATGACCGACCTGCAGGCCGCCATCGGCGTCAGCCAGCTGGACCGGCTGGATGGCTTCATCGCCAGCCGCCGCCGCAACTTCGCCGCCCTGCGCGCGGGGCTGCAGGCATTCGAGGAATTCCTCATCCTGCCAGAGGCCACCGCGAAGGCGGAACCCTCCTGGTTCGGCTTTCCGCTCACCGTGCGCCCCGGCGCGCCCTTCACGCGCGATGCGCTGGTGGCGCACCTGCACCAGGCGCGCATCGCCACGCGCTATCTCTTCGGCGGCAACCTCGTCCACCAGCCTTACATGCGGGGGCAGAATTTCCGGATTTGCGGCGCCACGCCCAATGCCGACCTGGTCATGACCTCAACCTTCTGGATCGGCGTGTACCCGGCGCTCGGCCCAGCACATATCGCTCATGTGCTGGACTCTTTCGCGGGCTTCTTAACTCAGGCCGGCAGATGACGCGCGATGTAGGGCGGCAGCCAGAACGCCGCCACATGCACATGCGGCGTCCAGTACTCGCTCTTGCCCGCGATGCCCGCGACCTCGGCGCGCTGGGCGATCACCTCCGCTGAAAGCTGCGTCAGCGAGGCATCCTTGCCCGCCCAGCCCAGGGTCATGTACCCGCCCACATAGGTCGGCACCGCGGCGACATAAGCGGTCACATGCGGGAAGAACTGCGCCCGGCGGGCGGAGGTCTCGCGCAGCTCGTCCGCCTGCATGAAGGGCACGCCGCACTGGTTCACGATCAGCCCGCTGGCGCTGAGAATCCGCGCCGCGTTCTGGTAGAACTCATCGGTGAACAGCACCTCGCCCACGCCGATCGGGTCGGTCGAATCCACGATGATCACGTCGAACGAGCCGGCCGGCGCGCGCTTCACGTAATCAATGCCATCGCCCACGATCACCTCGGCGCGCGGGTCGCTCCAGGCATCCCCGCCAATACCGGGCAGGAACTCCTTGGACAGGCGGATCACCTCGCCGTCGATCTCGGCCATCACCGCGCGCTCAACCCCCTTGTGCATCAGCACATGCTTCAGCACGCCGCCATCGCCCGCGCCGATAATCAGCACGTTCTTGGCACTGCCATGCGCCAGCAGCGGCACATGCGTCAGCATCTCCTGATACACGAACTCATCGCGCTCGGTGATCTGGATAACGCCATCCAGTGTCAGCACGCGGCCATGGCTCTCGGTCTCGAACACCGCGATGTCCTGAAACGCGCTCTTCACGCGCGCCAGCTGGCGCACGAAGCGGAAGCGCTGGCCCCAATCAGGGTAGAGAGTCTCATTCAACCAGGTATCGGTCATCAACGTTCCCCATTGCGTTAGTTGGTCAAGCAGGAAGGCCCCCCGCGCGCGGCGCGGGCTGGCTCCTGTATCCGATATAAGATGTCCGGGAGGCCCAGGGGGCAAAACCCCCTGGCCGGGCGCCGCGTTAGGCGATCAGCCCGCGCTTCTGCTCGTTAACCTGCACATGCGCGGGCTTGAACGCCGCGCGCAGGAAGGGGATGACCTTGTAGGGGTCGCACACGCCGCACATGAACACGTCCAGCGCCGCGAAATTGCGCTCCGGCCAGGTATGGATGGAGATATGGCTCTCCGCCAGCACCACCACGCCGCTAACGCCGCCATTGGGGGTGAAGTGGTGGAAATGGTGGTGCAATATGGTGGCGCCCGCCTCAACCGCTCCGGCGCACAGAGTCTCATCGATCAGCGCCGGACTGTCGAGATTCGACGCGCCCCAAAGGTCGATCAACAAATGCATGCCGGCATATTTGATGCCGTCGCGTTCCACGAAATAGTCTTTAGCCGGCTCCACGGAGACCGTTGTCGTCTGGTTTTCGCTCGGAGACTCCGAGACCATCCCCAGTCGGGCAAGTGCGTTCATTTCGA
>JAKBAQ010000010.1 GCA_021808985.1 Pseudomonadota bacterium | reverse complement strand
GCTTTATGGGCGGGCGCGGGAGGCGCATAGCGGGCGGCTGCGCGCCATGGCCGATGGGGCGGTGGTTTTTGAGCGGCGTATCAATGTTCTGCCCGAGCGCCGGATCGGCATTGCGCTGCCGGGCGAGGCGCTCGCGGGGCGCGGGAGTCTCTCGGTGGTGCTGGATTAGCATGTATCCCATTCTCGCCATTGACCAGGGCACCACCTCCACCAAGGCTTATCTGCGCACGGCGGAGGGGGAGACCCGCTTCGTCGGCAGCCGGGGCCACCGCCAGATTCATCCGCAGCCGGGGTGGGTGGAGCATGACCCGCTGGAATTGCTGGAGAATATCCGCGCCCTTATGGCGCAGGCGGGTTCCTTCGCCCGGCTTGGCCTCGCCAACCAGGGGGAGACGGTGGTGGCGTGGGATGCGCTGAGCAAACGCCCGCTGCATAACGCCATCGTCTGGCAGGATAACCGCACCAGCGCCGAGACCGAACGCATGAAGGCCGAGGGGATGGAGGCGGAAACACTGGCCCGCGCCGGCCTGCCGCTGGACCCGTATTTCTCCGCCACCAAGCTGCGCTGGCTGCTCGACAATGCCCCCGGCGCCCGCACCCTGCACAGCCAGGGGCGGTTGCGCCTTGGCACCAGCGATGCGTTCTTCATCGACTGCCTGACAGGGGTTTTCGCCACCGATGTTTCCACCGCCTCGCGCACCTGCCTGCTCAATTTGCGCGGCCTGCGATGGGATGAGACATTGTGCGCGCTGTTTGGCGTGCCGCTGGCGTGCCTGCCGGAGATACGCCCCACCGCCGGGATGTTTGGCAGGCTGGCGGGCGGAGCCGTGCTGAGCGCCAGCGCGGTGGACCAGCAGGCCGCGCTGTTTGGCCATGGCTGCCAGGCGCCGGGCGATATCAAGATCACCTTCGGCACGGGGGCGTTCGCCCTGGGGCTTACCGGCGCGGCGCCGGCCATGGGCGGGGCGGATGGGCTGCTGCCCACCGTCGCCTGGCGGATTGGCGCGGCTGATACGCAGTATGCGCTGGATGGCGGCATTCTCACCGCCGGTTCGGCGCTGGAATGGCTGCGCGGTATCGGCCTGCTGAGCGATTTCGCCGAAATCGACCGGTTTGAGGGACCTTCGGCGGCGGCGCAGGGGGTGTTCTTCATCCCCGCGCTGGCGGGCCTTGGCTGCCCCTATTGGGACCGCGCGGCCCGCGGCGCCTGGCTTGGCCTTGGCCTGGAAACGCCGCGCGCGGTTTTGATCCGCGCGGTGGTGGAAGGCATCGCCCTGCGCGCGGCTGAACTGGCCGGGGCGTTCGCCAAGGCCTCGCCGCTGGCGCGGATCTCGATTGATGGCGGGGTGAGCCGCAGCGCCTATTTCACGCAGTTTCTCGCCGATGCGGCGGGCTGCGCCATCAGCGTCGCGGCCAGCGCCGACCTGACCGCCCTGGGCATGTTGCGGTTTTGCGAGGCGGTGGAAAATGTCTCACGCCCCGAGGGGCAGGATTGGCGGGTGGTGAGGCCACGGGCGGGCGATTTTAGCGCCATCCATGCGCGGTTCCGCCAGGCGGTGGCGTGCGTGCGCGGGTATGGCGCCTGGCCTGGGGGCTGAGCCGCTAAAACAGCGCGGGGAAGAGATAGAGCAGCAGGATGCCGAGGCAGACCAGCGTGACCCAGGTTTCAAACACCGCGCGCAATGGCAGCGGGGCCGTGCGCAGCTCCATGAATTCAAGCCCGACGAGGCGAACTTTGAGGAAGGCGATGACGATTACGGAGATTGTTACGATATGTTGGGCCAGCTCCGGCAGGCCGTCATGGGCGAGGGCCACGGAGAGCGCGGTGAGGAACAGCAGGAACAGCCATACCGCGGTGGGGCGGGTGAAGAGGATTGAATGCATGCGCTACTTCATCAGATAAAAAATAGCGAAGAGAACGATCCAGAGAAAATCAACCAAGTGCCAGAAAATGGCGCAGCATTCCAGGGCGCTGAGGTCCGCCGGTTGCAGGACGGCCCGCCCGGCGCGGCGATGGGCATAGGAGAGCACGGCGAGGCCGATGAGCACATGCACCAGGTGGATGCCGGTGAACATGAAATAAAACATGAAAAAATCGTTGGTGGTGATGGTGATGCCGGCGTGAAACTTGCCTGAATATTCGAAGATCTTCACCAGCACGAAGCCCAGGCCGCACAGGCCGGCCAGCGAGAAGAGCCGTTGCGCGCGCGCGCCCATGCCCGCGCGCGCCGCGTTCAACGCATTGGCAACGAACCAGGAGCTGGTGAGCAGCAGCACCGTGTTGATGATGCCGCAATACTGGTTCATCGCTTTTTGCGACTGGGCGAAGAGCGCCGCCTCCTGCCCGCGATAATAGGTGAAGGTGAGGAAAAACAGCGAAAACACCATCATGTCGCCGAGCACGAGGACCCATAGTCCTTCCTCTCCGGGGATATGCGGCGCGGCGCGGGCTGTGTTCGTCTGCATGCGCCATAGGTGCAGAGGGATTGTTCCGCAGTCAAGGGAAGTGGTGGGCCACTTGCGCAACGCCGCGCGGGCCGACAAATATGCCGCCAAAAGCGGCGCGTGCCGCGCGGCGGTTGTTTCAGCGGCGGTTGTTTCATGGGCAGGTGGTATGAAGTATAAATTCCTTGGCCGGAGCGGTATCAGCGTGAGTGAGGTCTGCCTGGGCAGCATGACCTGGGGGCAGCAGAATACCGAGGCGCAGGCGCATGAACAGCTGGACTATGCGCTGGGGCAGGGGATCAACTTCATCGATACCGCTGAAATGTATCCGGTGCCGCCGCGGGCGGAGACCCAGGGGCGCACGGAGATGTATATCGGCTCGTGGCTGGCGGCGCGGGGGCGGCGGGATGATCTGGTGATCGCCACCAAGGTGGCGGGGCCGGCTGAGCGCAATGGCATAGAATATATCCGCCCCGCGCCGGTGCGGCTGGATGAGCGCAATATTCGCGCCGCGATTGAGGGCAGCCTGCGCCGGCTGCGCACGGATTATGTCGACCTCTACCAGCTGCACTGGCCGGACCGGCGCGCGCCGATCTTCGGGCAGAGGCAGTATGTGCATGCGCCGGCGGAGTATGAGGTGCCGATCGAGGAGACGCTGGACTCATTGGCCAGGCTGGTGAAGGAGGGGAAAATCCGGGCCGTCGGCCTCTCCAATGAAACGGCCTGGGGCACCATGCGCTTCGTGCAGCTGGCGCAGGCGCATGGCCTGCCGCGCGTGGCCGCGATCCAGAACGCGTACAGCCTGGTCAACCGGACCTTCGAGCACGGGCAGAGCGAGGTTGCCTTGCGCGAGGATGTGGGCCTGCTGGCTTATTCGCCGCTGGGCGGGGGCGCGCTTTCGGGCAAATATATCGGCGGGGCCAGGCCGGAGGGCGCGCGGATGACGCTGTTCACCCGCTTCACGCGCTATGGCTCGCCGCAGGGGGTTAGGGCGATCGAGGCCTATGTGGCGCTGGCGCGCGCGCATGGCTGGGACCCCGCGCAAATGGCGCTGGCCTTCTGCGCCGCGCGGGAGTTCATGACATCGACGATCATCGGCGCCACCACGATGGCGCAGCTGAAGGCCGATATCGCGGCTTTTGAGCTGCGCCTGAGCGAGGAGCTGCTGGCGGGGATCGAGGCGATCCATACCGAATCCCCCAACCCCTGCCCGTGACATCCGGCGGCGAAAAACCTTTATTTCCTTAGGAAAACCAGCGTATGGTACGCATGGCAACAAGCGGCAAACGCATAAAGGCCCGAGGAACGATTAAGGAAGAGCGCCATGGTTATCGCCGGACATTCGCGGCATGAGGAAAAACCCGCATCAGGCTGGGCCTGCATTGGCGTGGGGGTTGGGTTTATTGTTGTTGTCACGCTCAGCCTGCTGCTGGTGCTGACCCTGGCGCACTGAGGCCGGGCGCCGGCCGGGCTTACGCGCGCGGCTGGCTGTACTGGCCGGTTTGCCCCCGGTGGCGGAGCAGATGGTCAGCCAGCACGCAGGCGAGCATGGCCTCGCCCACCGGCACGGCGCGGATGCCGACACATGGGTCGTGCCGCCCCTTGGTGAGGACATCGGCGTTCTCGCCGGCGGCGGTGACGCCGTGCATGGGGGTGAGGATGGAGCTTGTGGGCTTCACCGCGAACCGGGCCACGATATCCTGCCCGGTGGCGATGCCGCCCAGAATGCCGCCGGCATGGTTGCTGAGAAAGGTGATCCGCCCGTCCTCCATGCGCATTTCATCGCCGTTTTGCTCGCCGCGCAGGGCGGCGGCGGCGAAACCGTCGCCGATTTCCACGGCTTTGACCGCGTTGATGCTCATCAGGGCGGCGGCGATGTCGCTGTCCAGCTTGCCGTAAATCGGCGCGCCGAGGCCGGGCGGCACGCCCTGGGCCACCACCTCCAGCACGGCGCCGATGGAGGAGCCGGCCTTGCGGATGCCGTCCAGAATCTCCGCCCATTGGGTGGCGGCCTCGGGGTCTGGGCAGAAGAAGGGGTTTTGCTCCACCTCGGCCCAGTTCCAGCGCTCGCGGTCCACGCCGTGGGGGCCGAGCGCGACCATGGCGCCGCGGATGACCACGCCGGGGCCGAGGATTTTGCGCGCGACCGCCCCGGCGGCGACGCGCATCGCGGTTTCACGCGCCGAGGAGCGCCCGCCGCCGCGCGGGTCGCGGTGGCCGTATTTCAGGTCGTAGGCCATATCGGCATGGCCGGGGCGGTATTGCGCGGCGATGCTGGCATAGTCCTTCGAGCGCTGGTCGGTATTCTCGATGAGCAGCGAAATGGGCGTGCCGGTGGTGCGGCCCTCATACACGCCGGAGAGGATTTTAACCTGGTCCGGCTCCTGGCGCTGGGTGGTGAATTTTGACTGGCCGGGGCGGCGCCTGTCCAGAAAGGGCTGGATGTCGGCCTCGGAGAGGCTGAGGCCCGGCGGGCAGCCATCGACCACGCAGCCGATGGCCGGGCCGTGGCTCTCGCCCCAGGTGGTGACGCGGAAAAGCTGTCCGAACGTATTGTGGGACACGTTTCAGCCGAAATCGCTGGCGATGGTCATATCCGGCGCGGTTGGGTTTTTCATGCCCACGATATGGTAGCCGCAATCGACATGGTGGACCTCGCCGGTGACGCCGCGGGAGAGGTCGGAGAGCATGTAAAGGCCGGCGCCGCCGACCTCCTCAAGCTCGATATTGCGCTCCAGCGGCGAGTTATATTTGTTCCACTTCATGATGTAGCTGAAATCGCCGATGCCGGAGGCCGCCAGGGTCTTGATCGGCCCGGCGGAGATCGCGTTCACGCGGATTTGCCGGGAGCCGAGATCAACCGCCATGTAGCGCACCGAGGCTTCCAGCGCCGCCTTGGCGACGCCCATGACATTGTAATGAGGCACCACGCGCTCGGCGCCGAGATAGGTGAGGGTCAGCAGCGAGCCGCCATCGGCCATCAGGGCCGCGGCGCGCTGCCCGGCGGCGGCGAAGGAGTAGCAGGAAATGTCCATGGCCTGCTGGAACACGGAACGGGGGGTGTCAATATAGCGACCGCGCAGGAAGTTTTTGTCGGCGAAGCCGATGGCGTGCACCAGAAAGTCAATTTTGCCCCATTTCTCGCCCAGGGCGTCGAAGGCGGCGTCCATGGCGGCGTCGTCGCTGACATCGCAGGGGAGCAGAAAATCGGCGCCGATGGAGTTGGCCAGCGGGCGGACCCGTTTTTCCAGCGCCTCGCCCTGGTAGGTGAAGGCGACCTCGCCCCCCTGCGCGGCCACGGCCTGCGCGATGGCCCAGGCGATGGAGCGGTTGTTGGCCACCCCCATGATCAATCCGCGCTTGCCCTGCATGAGCGTGCCTTTCGGCGGGGAAATCTGGGACTCGGTATCAGGCATGAGCGCTATCTCCGTCTGGGCGTTCGTATCGGGCTGGTTGGTGGCGTTGCAATGTGACCGTTTTAGGTTGACGCAGTGCGGCGTCAACCTCAATCGTAAATAGTTCGCTAACTATCTGAAAACCGCCGGGTTTCGGTTTGCGACTGTGTCGCAACCACGATTCGACGGCGGGCGGCGGGGCTCCTACACTATCAGGCGCTTAATGAGCGCGAATTTCTGGAGATTTTTGATGGATAACGACCCGTTTACCAAGTTTGGCGCCTGGATGGCCGAGGCCGAGGCCAGCGAGCCGAATGATCCGAATGCGATGACGCTGGCCACAAGCTCGGCCGCCGGGCGCCCGGCGGCGCGCATATTGCTGCTGAAGGGCTGGGATGAGCGGGGATTTGTGTTTTATTCCAATCTGGAGTCGCGCAAGGCCGATGAGCTGCATGAGAATGCGCAGGCCGCCTTGCTGTTCCATTGGAAGAGCCTGCGCCGGCAGATCCGCATCGAGGGGCGGGTGAGCCTGGTGAGCGCGGCGGAGGCGGATGAGTATTTCGCCTCGCGGCCCAGGGGCTCGAAGCTGGGGGCCTGGGCCTCGGCGCAGTCGCGCCCCTTGCCCTCGCGCGCGGCGTTCGAGACCAGGCTGGCCGAGGTGGATGAGCGCTTCCCCGGTGAGGATGTGCCGCGGCCGCAGCATTGGTCCGGCTGGCGGCTGGTGCCGGATTATGTGGAGTTCTGGCAGGACCGGGAGTTCCGCCTGCATGACCGGCTGGTGTTCAGGCGCAAGGGCGATGGCTGGGAGAGCGGGCTGCTGTATCCGTAGGGCCGGGGCGCGGCAGCTCCAGCGCCCGGGCGTAGACCTGCTTCTTCGCCAGCCCGGTTGCCGCCGCCACGGCGTTCACCGCGTCTTTCAGGCTCATCTGGGCCAGGGCGGTGGTTAAGGCGCTGTCCAGCGTTTCGGCGGAGGCTGGCTCGTCGGGCGCCGGGCCGATCACCACCGTGATCTCGCCGCGCGCGGCATTGGCGGTGTAATGGGCCGCCAGATCGGGCAGGGTGGCGCGGCGCACTTCCTCGTAATGTTTGGAAAGCTCGCGGCAGACGGCGGCCGGGCGCGGGCCGAACACCTGCGCGGCGTCGGCGAGGAATTCGGCCAGCCGGTGCGGGGCTTCGTAGAAGATCAGCGTCGCGCTCAGGCCGGAGGCCTCGGCGTTGCGCAGCCGGGTGAGGGCGGCGGTGCGCGCGCCGGATTTCACCGGCGCGAAGCCGGCGAAGAGGAAGGGATGCGGCGGCAGGCCCGAGAGGGTGAGGGCCAGCACCGCCGCGTTGGGGCCGGGAATGCCGCCGATGGGCAGGCCCGCCTCGATGGCCGCGCGCACCAGGCGGTAGCCGGGGTCGGAGACCAGCGGGGTGCCGGCGTCGGAAATGAGCGCATAGCGCGCGCCGCCGCGCATGGCGGCGATGAGGCCGGGGATCCGCGATTCCTCGTTATGCTCGTGCAGCGCGATCAGTTTGGTTCTGATGTCCCAGGCGCGCAGCAGCACGGCGCTGGTTCTGGTGTCCTCGCATAAAACCGCGTCGGCCGTGGCCAGGGTATCACGCGCGCGCGGTGAAAAATCTTTAAGGTTGCCGATTGGGGTGGAAACCAGCACAAGGGCGGCGGCTGACGCGTGTTGCGGAGCCGCTGAGAGGGGTTCGGTCCTTGGTTCGCAAGTCTTTGTTTCGCAGCTCGCTGGTTCGCCGTTCGCATCTTCTGTCATCTGGGGCCCTCCTGGCCACGCTGACGCTCATGGGGTGCGCCGGTCAAGTACCGAATTCGCCATATGGCTATGCGCCCTCGTTTCTGGGCGGCGGCGCCGGGCCGGCGCCGGCGGCGCTGACGGCGGCGGGGCCCGGCATGGGCAAGACCAGCGGCAATGTGCTGCTGCTGCTGCCGCTCAGCGGCCCGCTCGCGCCGGTGGGGCAGATTCTGGAAAACGCCGTGAAACTGGCGCTGCCCGCGGGCAGCGGGCCTGGGCTGGATATCCGCGACACCGGCGGCACGCCCGCGGGCGCCGTGGCCGCCGCGCAGGCGGGCATCGCGGCGGGAGATGGCATCATACTGGGGCCGCTGACCGCGGTGGAGGCCCGCGCGGTTGCGCCGGTGGCGCAAAATGCCGGGCTCAACATGCTCACCTTCAGCAACGACCCGACGCTGGCGCAGCCCGGCGTGTGGCCGCTGGGCATTACGCCCGACCAGCAGGTGCAGCGCGTGCTGCAGGTGGCAGCCGATGACGGGCGCACCCAGCTGGCGGCGCTGCTGCCCGATACGGATTTCGGCCATGTTCTGGCCGGGGCGATTACCGATGGGACCAACGCGCTGAGCGAGCCGGCACCCCAGATCACCTTCTACCCGCCGGACTTCAACGGCCTGAACCGCGCGGTGAACCAGCTTTCGGACTTCGACAATCGCGGCCAGGGGTTGGAGGAGGAGATCAAGGCGGCGCAGGATCTGGGCACGGCGGCCGGGCGGGAGAGGGCGCATGAGTTGCAGCATCAGCAGATTCCGCCGCCCAGCTTCAATGCGCTGTTCATCGGCGCCACGGATGGCGACACGCTGGCCGAACTCGCGAATTTTCTGCCCTATTATGATGTGAACCCGCCGCAGGTGCAGTATCTGGGGCCGGGAATCTGGTCGACCATCGCGCCGCAGATGGCGCATCAGTCGGTGTTCCGCGGCGCGCTCTATGCCGCGCCGGACCCGGCGGCGGCGGCGGTGTTCGACGCCAAGTACCAGGCGGCCTATGGCGCCGCGCCGCCGGATATCGCCGATGTCGCCTTTGACGCGGCGGCGCTGGCCAAGATGGCGGCTGCCTCGGGCGGCTATACCAGCGCGGTTCTGACCGCGCCCGGCGGCTTCACCGGCACTGACGGCGTGTTCGTGCTGCAACCAAACGGCCAGGTGCGGCGCGGCCTGGCTGTGTTCCAGATCGCTCCGGGCGCGCCGGTCATCACCTCGGCGGCGCCCACCCAGCTTAACCAGCCGGGCAATTAGAGCATGATTGCCGTGCGTCAATGCTGCTCCAGCCGCGTTTCTGCGGTCAGTTTCATTGGTTTGGGTCGAATCCGCGGATTCGATCCAACCCGATATTGATCTAATGACCCGCCCCCTGCTGCTGGACCGGGCCTGGCCGGCCGCGGTCACGTTTTTTCTCGCGCTGGCGGCGCTGCCGAGCGTCGTGTTCGGCCTGCTGGTCGTGTTTCATGAGCTGCGCGCGCTGCCGGCGTTTCTGGCCTGGGCGGTGTGCTCGCTGGTGGCGGTCGGCTTTGGCGTTTTGCTGGGGCGCGACATTGTGGTGATGACCGGGCTGGTGCGCGCGCTGCAAACCCGCCCGGAGGAAATGCCGCGCGACACCGCCCTGCTGGTGCCTGGCATGCGCTCGCTGGGGCAGGAGGCGATCCGGCTGATCCAGGCCGAGCGGCTCTCGCGCGCGCGGCTGCTCGCCAGCGCCGCCGAGGACCGCGCGCTGGTGGAGCGGCTGCCGGACCCGCTGCTGAAGCTGGATGGCGCGGGCAACCTGGTTTGGCGCAATGACAGCGCGGTGGCCGCCTTCGGCACCGAGACGGCGGCCCTGCTGCGCCACCCCGTGCTGCGCGCGGCGCTGGGCGAGGCGGTGAAGGCCGGGACGCCGGGGCGCGGCCAGGTGACCCTGGCGGCGCCGGTGCCGCGCGATTTGGACGTGACCGTGATTCCGCTGGGCGGGCCGGTTTATGTGCTGGTGACGGACCGCACCCATGAGCGCGCGCTGGAGAAGATACGGGCTGATTTCGTCGCCAATTCCAGCCATGAGCTGCGCACGCCGCTGGCCAGCCTGATCGGCTTCATCGAGACCCTGCGCGGCCCGGCGGCCGATGACCCGGAGGCGCAGAAGCGCTTTCTGGGCATCATGGCCGAGCAGGCGGCGCGCATGCAGAGGGTGATCGCGGATCTGCTCAGCCTTTCGCGGATCGAGATTTCAGAGCATCAGCCGCCGGAGGAGCTGCTCGACATACGGCCCCTGCTGGAGCGGATCATCGCCGGCCTGGAGCCGATGCTGCGGGGCAATGAAATCCGCATCGAGGCGGCGATTCCGCCGGATTTGCCGGTTGTCCCCGCCGATGCCGACCAGCTGGCCCAGGTGTTCACCAATTTGCTGGACAATGCGATTAAATACGGGAAGCGCGGCGGGAGCATAAAGCTGGTGGCGGCGCGCGCGGGCACGGATGCGCGCTTCGCGGCCAATGGGGTGCTTGTGAGTGTCGCCGATGATGGCGCGGGGATCGCGCGTGAGCATATTCCCCGCCTGACGGAGCGTTTCTACCGCGTGGACAAGGGCCGCTCGCGCGCCGTGGGCGGCACGGGGCTGGGCCTGGCGATTGTGAAGCATGTCATCAACCGGCATCGCGGGCGGTTGATGATCGACTCCGTGGAGGGCCGCGGGACGACCTTCACGGTATGGCTGCCCGCCAGGGGGTGATGCCCCGGGCGTGGCTCAGATCGGCAGGGGGCCTGCCTTCATGCGCTCCATGGCGAAGCGCGAGGAGACGTTTCGCAGCGGAATGGCGGCGATGAGCTGGCGGTAGAATGAGTCATAGGCCGCGATGTCGGGCACGATGACGTGGAGGAGGTAGTCCACATCGCCGGACATGCGCCAGGCGCCGACGATCTCGGGCGTGGTGGCGATGGTGTGGGCGAAATTGCGCAGCCATTCGGCGGAATGGTCGGATGTTTCGACGGAGACGAACACCGAGACGGGCAGGCCGAGCTTGTCGGCGTCCAGCACCGCGATGCGGGCGCGGATGATGCCCGCCTCCTCCATGCGCTTGATCCGCTTCCAGCAGGGGGTGGCGGTGAGGCCGACCTTGTCAGCGATGTCGTTGAGGGAAAGTGAGGCGTCAGCCGCCAGGAGGCGGAGGATGGCGCGGTCTATGTTGTCAAGCTCGGTCATGGGTGCCTGGGGTTCTGGCTTGGACTATTGCGGGGGGGTGGGAAACAGGCTAGAGGGCTGGCTGGGTCACGCCCCCCCAATGGGGCGCTTTTCTTCTGTAAGGGAGAGTTATGATGGCAGATTTTTCTGTTGCCGCAAAGCCGGCGGTACGTCCACAAAATCCTAATTTTTCATCGGGGCCTTGCGCCAAGCGGCCGGGCTTCACGCTGGACGCGCTGAGCGGCGCCGCGCTGGGCCGCAGCCACCGGGCCAAGGGGCCGAAGGCGAAGCTGGCCGAGGTGATCAGCCTCTCCAAACAGATATTGGGCATGCCGGAAGACTGGCGCTTAGGGATTGTGCCGGGCTCGGACACTGGCGCGGTGGAGATGGCGCTGTGGTCGATGCTGGGGGCGCGGCCGGTGGATGTGCTGGCGCATGAGAGCTTCTCCGAAGCCTGGGCCACCGATGTGGTGAAACAGCTGAAGCTGGCCGACGCGCGGGTGATAAAGGCCGAGTATGGCGAGCTGCCGGATGTGGCGGCGATTGATTTTTCGCATGACGTGGTGCTGGCCTGGAACGGCACGACCTCTGGCGTGCGCTTCCCCAATGGCGGCTTCATCCCCGATGACCGCGCCGGGCTGGTGATTGCCGACAGCACCTCCGCCGCCTTTGCCATGGATCTGCCCTGGGCGAAACTGGATGTGGTGACCTGGAGCTGGCAGAAAGTGCTGGGCGGCGAGGGCGGGCATGGGATGCTGGCGCTGAGCCCGCGCGCGGTGGAGCGGCTGCTCACCTATAAACCCGCCTGGCCGTTGCCGAAGATTTTCCGCCTCACCTCCGGGGGCAAGCTCACGGAAGGGATTTTCGTGGGTGAGACGATCAACACGCCTTCGATGCTGTGCGTGGAGGATGCGCTGGACGGGCTGCGCTGGGCGCAGGGCGTTGGCGGGCTGAAGGGGCTGATCGGGCGTTCGGAGGCGAATCTGGCGGCGATCGCCGCCTGGGTTGATGGCAATGAGCGCGTGAAGTTTTTGGCGCGGCGGCCCGAGACGCGCTCCTGCACCTCGATCTGCCTGGTGATTTCGGCGCCGTGGTTTGAGGCGCTGGATGCCGAAGGGCAGGCCAAGGCGGCCAAGGCGGTTGCGGCGCTGCTGGAGAAAGAGAAAGTGGCGCTGGATGCCGGGGCGTATCGCGATGCGCCGCCGGGCCTGCGGATTTGGGGCGGGGCGACGGTGGAGACATCGGACATCGCCGCGCTGCTGCCTTGGATCGATTACGCGATCGACGCTGTTTCCACCGAATTTTAAGAGGTTCCGACAATGGTTAAGGTTTTGATCAGCGACAAATTGTCGCCGGCCGCGATTGCGATTTTCAAGGAGCGCGGCATCGAGGTGGATGTGCGGACCGGGCTGACCCCGGCGGAGCTGCGGGCGATCATCGGCGGGTATGACGGCCTGGCGATCCGCTCGGCCACCAAGGTGACGAAGGAGATGCTCGATGTCGCCACGAATTTGAAGGTCATCGGCCGGGCCGGGATCGGTGTGGATAATGTGGATGTGAAATCCGCCACCTCGCGCGGGGTGGTGGTGATGAACACGCCGTTCGGCAATGCGATTACCACGGCGGAACACGCCATTGCGCTGATGTTCGCGCTGGCGCGGCAGTTGCCGGAGGCGAGCGCCTCGACCAAGGCCGGCAAGTGGGAGAAGAACCGCTTCATGGGCGTGGAGCTGACCGCGAAGACGCTGGGGCTGATCGGGTGCGGGAATATCGGCTCGATCGTGGCGGACCGCGCGGTGGGGCTGAAGATGAAGGTGCTGGCGTATGATCCGTACCTCACCGAGGCGCGCGCCGTGCAGCTGGGCGTGGAGAAGGTGGATTTGGATACCGCGCTGGCGAAGGCGGATTTCATCACCATCCATACGCCGCTGACGGATGCGACGCGCAACATTCTCTCGCGCGAGGCGATCGCGAAGACGCGCAAGGGCGTGCGCATTGTAAACTGCGCGCGCGGCGGGCTGGTTGATGAGGTGGCGCTGTATGACGCGCTGGTGAGCGGGCATGTGGCCGGCGCGGCGCTGGATGTGTTCGAGGTGGAGCCCGCCACTGATAGCCCGTTATTCGCGCTGGAGAACGTGATCGCGACGCCGCATCTGGGTGCCGCGACCAACGAGGCGCAGGAGAATGTGGCCTTGCAGGTGGCTGAGCAGATCAGCGACTTTTTACTGACCGGCTCGGTGAGCAACGCGCTGAACATGCCGAGCGTGAGCGCCGAGGAAGCGCCGCGGCTGCGCCCGTATATGGATTTATGCCGCTTGCTGGGCGCGTTTGCCGGGCAGCTGACACAGGCGAAGGACGGCGTGATCAAGCGTGTGCTGATTGAGTATGAGGGCGCGGCGGCGACGCTGAACCACCGGCCGCTGACGGCGGCGGCGCTGGCCGGGCTGCTCGGCCCGGTGATGGAGGGGGTTAACATGGTCTCAGCCCCCGTGTTCGCGCGCGACCATGGCATCGAGGTTGCCGAGGGCTCGAACGAGCGCATGGGCGATTACCAGAGCCTGGTGCGTATTTCCGTGACATCGGGCACGGAAACGCGCGCGGTGACGGGGACGCTGATCGGCAACGGCAAGCCAAGGCTGGTGGAGATCAAGGGGATCAAGGTGGAGGCCGATTTCGCGGCGCACATGCTCTATGTGACCAACAAGGACAAGCCGGGCTTCATTGGCCGGTTTGGCATGCTGCTGGCCGATGCGGGGGTGAATATCGCCACCTTCCATCTGGGCCGGGCGGCGGAGGGCGAGGATGCGATCTGCCTCGTCTCCACCGACGGCACGACACCCGACACCGTGCTGGCGCAGGTGCGCGCGCTGCCGCTGGTGATGCAGGCGACGACGCTGACATTCTGACCCGGCGCGCTGCGGGAGAAATGGGAAGGCCGGGGGATGCGATTCCCCCGGCCTTTTATGTTTGGCGCCGGGCGGTGAGCGCGCAGCCCAGCCAGAGCAGCAGCGCCAGGAGCGCCACGGCGCAGGCCAGATGGGTGTGCGGCGGGATATAAGAGAAGCGGATGACGGCGCTGCCCGCCGGCAGCGCGACCTGCTGGAAGATCTTGAGAATAGGGCGGACGGGGGTTGCTGCGCCGTTGACGGTGGCGCGCCAGCCAGGGTCTATCATTTCACGCCGGATCAGCGTGGCGGGCTGGGCGCAGGTGGTTTTCATCTCCTGGCGGGAGAGGATGGTGAGCGCGCAGGCGCCGTTGACGATTTGCGCGTAGGGCGCGGGGTTGGGAAGCTCGTAAATATCCATGGCCGGGCTCTGGAAGGCCAGGCTGGGCGCGGGGGTGGCGCTGGATGGCGGGAAGGGATTCGCGCCGGGGGCGGCGCCCACATATTTGACTCCGACCGCCTCATAGGCGGCGAGATTTTTGCGCAGGGCGGGGATTTGCCCCGGCTGGTTGCCGAGGAAGAGCAGAATGTCACCGCCGGGGAAGAGCCGCCTGGCCGCGTAGAGGGTGAAGAGCTTCGGCGCCGGGATCTGCGCGAAGTTCAGCGCGGCGATGTCGTAGACGGCGGGGTAGTTCGGGCTGAACGGGCCGGTGGTGTAGAAGCGTGACAGGCCGATGTTTTTTTGCAGGAAGGTGACGCCCTCAAGGTCAACCGTGGCGGCGCGCAGCCCGGCGAGCTGGGGCAGCAGGAAGATGATGATGCCGCCCGCGATGATGCTGGCTTGTGCGCCGCGCAGGCCGCCGCCGCGCAGCATGGCGTGCAGCAGAATGAGCAGGGTGAGCGCGGTGCCGGCGAAGCTGGCGGCGGCGAAATAGCGCAGGCGCGGGAATGCGTGAAACCAGGGCGCGACGAGGTGAAGGACGGGAATGACCGAGAGCGCGAGGCAGGCGAGAAATCCGGCGAGCGCCCAGAGCAGATGCGCGCGCCGGCAGGGCAGGCGCTTGACCAGATCGTCAAACCCATGGGCGGCCAGGGCGAAGACCGCGAATTCGATGGACAGCCCGGAGTAGCGGATGAGGTCAACACGGGCCATGCCGGGGATGAGGTTGAAGGCGGCAATGAAGCCGGGGGCGCCGAAGTCGCGGGCTTCCCAGAGGATGATCCAGCCGGCCAGCAGCGCGCGGGCGGGCAGGCGCCAGCCGGGCGCGGCCTTGGGCGCCAGGGCGTAGCAGGCGAGCAGCACCGGGGCGCAGCCGAACCAGCCGCCGATGCGCACCCACATCCAGTCCTGGAACAGATGCGCGGTGCTGGGCGGGGCGAACTGCGCGATGGCGCCGTAGAATAGCGGGAGCATTTGCAGCGGGGCGGCGGGGGTTGGCAGTTTGCCGCGCGCCAGGAAAGCGAAATCATGCACCCCGGCATCGCCGGTTTGCAGATAGGCCAGAAATGGCAGCACCACCGGCAGGGTGAGAGCGAGGCCGATGCTGGTGGCGAGCAGCATTTTGCCCAGAAAACGCCGCCGGGCGGGGCCGTGGCTCTGGGCGAGGCGCAGCAGGGTCCAGCAGCCGGCGAGCAGGCCGTTCAGATAGGCGGTTTCGGGGAAGCCGGCATAAATGGAGGCGGCCAGGGCCAGCGGCACCAGCAGCCAGCCCCGCCGGCGCCCGGCGGTGGCGGCGTGCCAGGCATGCTCAATGCCGAGCAGCAGCAGCGGCAGGGAGAAGATGGGCGCGGCGACGGCGCCGGCGGAGAGAATGAAAGTGCCGTTGAGCGCGAACAGCACGCCGCCGAGCAGCGCGGCGGCGCTGCCCAGGCGCAACTCCGTGAGGAAGGCATAGGTGAATATGCCGCCGAGGAGCTGGAAGAGCACACGCTGGAGGAACCAGCCATTATGGAAATGCAGCAGCAGCACGAAGGGCAGGAAGAAGGATTCGTTCTGCATTTCTGCGGCCAGCGGGAGGCCGACGCCGCCATAAGGGTTCCACCAGGGGATGATGCCGTGCAGCCAGTCCTGCGCGCTGAGATGGCCGAGCGGTTGGGTGAGCAGGGCGACCGAGGGGTCGACATAGCAGGAGGCGCCGGGGAAGATGCCGGGCATGCCGCTGGTGCCAAGGTCGGCGCCCAGGGTTTCGGGGTCGCAGATGAAGGCGCCGCTGAGGATGCCGGCATTGGACAGCAGCACGATGAGAGTGAGGGCGGCGATGGCCCGCCAGTGCGCATGCGGGCGGGCTAGCATGGCGTCAGGCCGCGCGGTGCTCAGGGGAGCCTCCCGCCGCGAAATAGCCGCACGCGGCCCAGAGCAGTGCCGCCAGCAGCGCCAGCACGCAGGCCAGGCGGATGCGCGGCGGCGCATAGCTGAATTTTATGCTGGCATTGCCGGCGGGAATGGGCACGGACTGGAATAATCCCGCCTGGGAGAGGGGGATGGGGATGTTGTTGGCGGTGGCGGACCAGCCTGGGTAGAATAATTCACGCCTGGTTAGCACGGTTGGCGTTGGGCAGGCGGTTTGGATGCTCTGCCGGGAGATGATGGCAACCTTGCAGCTTGCATTCAGGGTTTGCGCATAGGGTGCTGCCTGCGGCAGTTTGAAGATCGTGGCGCTGGCATCGTGGAAGACGAGGGTTGGCCCCGGGGTGGTGGCGCCTTCGATCAGGCTGATGGTCGGCTTATGCCGGTGGATGGGGGCGGGCGCGTACCAGATGGCGAGCGCCGTGCCCGAGGGGTGGGTGAAGCCGTATGTCACCCTGGCGCGTGGTGGAACAGTGAGCAGCGTGGGAAAGGTGAAGATGAGGGGCGAGTCATCGGCGGCGGTGCTGGCATCGGTGGTGGCGCTGACACACTGGCCGGCGGCGCAGAGCTGCGCCACCACGGGGCCGCGCGCGGCGCCGAAGAAGGTGCCGACCACGACGGACATGGCGCCGATGGAGGAAAATGGCAGGGCGGTGGTGAGCAGCCCGGTGAGGCCAGGGCCGCCGGGCTTAAGGAGCTGGGTGGAGTCGCGCCGCGCCGGGTTGACCGGTTGAAACTGGGTGGCCCAGAAGAAATTATCGCCCGGGGTGCTGACGACATAGCGCACGCCGATGGCCTCATAAGCGGGCAGACGCGCGCGCAGGGCTTCACGCTGGCCGGGCTGGCTGCCGCTATAGACGATGAGATCAGCCACGGAGAACAGGTGTTTTATGAGATAATCAGCCCATGAAGACGGGACGGGCAGGGCGCAGTAATTGATTGAGGCGATATTGTAACGGTTGGGGAAGTTGGTGTCCAACGGCCCGAGGCTCGTCATCCGGCTTTCTCCGGCATGGCTCTGCAGATAGCGGATTGGCGCCATATCTGTTTTGCCGCCGCGCACGCCGGCGAATTGGGGGATTATGAAGGTGATCAGCGGGCCGGCGAGCAGGGCCCCCAGCAGCAGATTCCGGTGGCGCGGCCGGTTTAGCTCAAGGCAGATGATGATGAGCAGGCCAGCGCCGAACCCACCCATGGCCAATGCGGCCAGAAGGGTATGCGGCCTGAGCCTGTACCAGGTGAGGATGAAGCCGCTGACAGGCAGGACCGCGGCCAGAATGAGCGCGGATACGATGAGGAGCACCATGCCGAGCCGCGCGCGGCTGAGTGCGGGAAGCCGTTGATGGTCAGAAAAGGCAAAGGCGGAAAGGGCGAAAATGGCAAAATTCACGGCGGGGCCGCTGTAGCGTGTGCTGTCGGTCGCGGCGACGCCGGGGATATGGTTCATCAGCCACATCACCGGGGCGGCGCCGAGGTAGCGGGCTTCCCAAAGCACGATCCAGAGCAGCAGAACGAGGCGCAGGCTGCGGAGCGGCGCGCGCGGCCGGGCCAGCGCGGTGATGGCGAAGACGAGCAGGGCGGGGCCTGCCCATCCGGGAACGCGGATGAAGCCGGGGCCATACGCGGCCACGAGCGCCGGCGGCGGCGGATTGTTGAGTTTGCCGTAGAGATACGGCAGGATTTGCAACGGCACGCCGGTTGGATCGAGCCGCATTGTCTGGAAATAGCCATCGTGCGAGCCGACATAGGCGATGTGCAGATAGTCAATGGCGGGGAGCAGCAGCGGCGCGCAAAGGCCGAGCGAAATGCCGATGCCAAGGCCGAGTTTGCCGGCGAACGGCAAGCGTGCCTTTGGCGGCAATGTGGCAAAGCGCCAGAGTGACCAGAAACCGGCGAACAGCCCGTCAAGATAGGCGACCTCAAGGCCGCCCGCGTAGAAGGCGTACGCGCAGGCGAGCGGGATAAGCGACCAGCCCATCGGGCGGTTCTGGCTCGCCGCGCGGGCGGAATATTCAATGCCGAGCAGCAGCAGCGGCAGAAAGGGCAGCGGCGCGATGGGAGAGCTTGGGCAGAGGATGAATTCAGGGCTGAATGCGAAGAGCGCGCCGCCAAGACATGCGGCGCCGCGGGTGAGGCCGAGTTCGATGAACAATATGTAGCTGAACACGCCGCAACCCATTTGCAGCAGCACGCGCAGCAGCAGCCAGCCGATGTTGAAATGCAGCAGCAGCACGAAGGGCAGGAAAAATGCGGAGGTTTGCGTTTCGGCGGCCAGCGGCATGCCCACGCCCGCATAGGGGTTCCACCAGGGGATGATGCCGTGCAGCCAGTCCGACGCCGCAAGGTGGCCAACCGGCTGGGTGATGTAGGCGACCGAGGGGTCGATCCAGTCCAGCGGGCCGGAGATGAGGCCGGGGCGCATGTGCTGGCCAAGGCCGATGAATTGGAGCGTGGGATCGTTGTTGAAGACCCCCGAGAGGGCGGCGGCGTTGGCCAGGAGCGGCAGCAGGACGAGCAGCAGCAGCGGCGCCTTGTGCCGGTGCATGAGGGAGGGTGTGTCGCGCGCTGGGGCCATGCAATGAAGGGTAGTTGCCGATCATTCGGGGGCAGTCAATGCCGTTGGGCTTGCGTAAGCTTGTGCGGGGGCATGAGCTGTTTTCGCCATATGGATATGACGAACACCCGTACTGAAATTTTTAAAAATTTTTGCGGGGTTTGGGGAGCTTTTTATAAAAAGCTCCCCAAGATTCTGGCCCTTTTTTGTAAAAAAGGGCCAGACCCCAAAAAACTTTTGCAAATTATCCTTGGGGTGTTTGCAGAGACGGTTGAAACAATCTCTGAAAACCAGCGGATATCTGAACCATCACGCTAAATGGCGGCGCGGATGGCGGCCAGCGCGGCTGGCCAGGCGTTGCCTTCGGGGCCGCCGGCCTGGGCCATGGTTTTGTTGCCGCCGCCGCCAGCCCCGCCGACCGCCGCCGCCGCGAGGCGCACCAGCTCCACCGCGCTGTGGCTGGATGAGAGATCATCGGAGACGGCGGTGATGATGGCGGCCTTGCCCTCGGCGGTGGCGATGAGGGCGATGATGCCCGAGCCGATGGATTTGAGCAGGTCGCTGGCGATGGGCTTCAGCTCCTTGGCCGGAATGTCGCCGACATGGCGCAGCAGGGTTTGGGCGCCGTTGATGGTCTCAACACTGGCGGCTGCCGTTGAGAGCACCAGTTTTTTCTGCAGCTCGGCGACCTGGCGCTCCAGCCGCTTTTTCTCGTCCTGAAGCTGGGTGATGCGCGCGGGCAGCTCGGCGGGCTGAGCCTTCAGCGTGGCGGCGGCTTCAGCCAGGAGGCGTGATTCGTCCTCTACGGCGGCGATGGCGGCAGCACCCGCCAGCGCTTCGATCCGGCGCACGCCCGCGGAGACAGCACCTTCGGAGGTGATGCGAAAGAGCCCGATATCGCCGGTGCGCGAAACATGGGTGCCACCGCAAAGCTCGACCGACCAGGCGGATTTTGCGCCATCGGGGTTGCCCATGCCCACCACGCGGACCTCATCGCCGTATTTTTCGCCAAACAGCGCCATGGCGCCGAGTTTCACGGCCTCATCCGGGGTCATCAGCCGGGTGGTGACCTCGGCGTTTTCGCGGATGCGGGTGTTCACCTCGCGCTCCACGGCGGCAAGTTCTTCCGCCGTGATGGGGCGGGGCTGGGAAATGTCAAACCGCAGGCGGTCTGGCGCGTTGAGCGAGCCTTTTTGCATGACATGGGTGCCAAGCGCGCGGCGCAGCGCCTCGTGCAGCAGGTGGGTGGCGGAGTGGTGCGCGCGGATGGCGCCGCGGCGGGCATGGTCCACCGCCGCCAGCACGGGCTGGCTGGCGCGCGCGGTGCCCGCCTCCACCACGCCCAGATGCACGAACAGCTCGCCCAGCTTCTTTTGCGTGTCGGTGATGCGGATGCGCAGATTGTCAGGGCCGGTAAGGTAGCCGCTATCGCCCACCTGGCCGCCGCTCTCGGCATAGAAGGGAGTCTGGTTGAGCAGGATGGCGACGGATTGGTCCGGCAGCGCATGGTCGGTGGGCTGGCCGTCAACGATGAGGCCAGTGATGGTGGCTTCGGCGGTTTCTGTCGTATAGCCCAGAAATTCGGTGGCGCCGAGTTGCTCCTTCAGCTCAAACCACACGGTTTCGGTCGCAGCCTCGCCAGAGCCGGCCCAGGCGGCGCGGGCGCGGCGGCGCTGTTCGTCCATCGCGGCGTTGAAGCCTTCAATGTCAACGGTCTTGCCTTGTTCGCGCAGGGCGTCCTGGGTCAGGTCGAGCGGGAAGCCGTATGTGTCATAGAGTTTGAAGGCCACGGCGCCGGATAGCGAGCCGCCGGCGGGGATGGTTCCGGCCTCCTCGTTGAGCAGGGTGATGCCGCGGTCCAGCATGGCGCGAAAACGGTTTTCCTCGAGCTGCAATGTCTCGGTGATCAGCGGCTCGGCGGCGGAGAGCTCGGGGTAGGCCTGGCCCATCTGGCGCACCAGCGCGGGGACGAGGCGGTGCATCAGCGGCTCGGCGGCGCCCATGAGGTGGGCATGGCGCATGGCGCGGCGCATGATGCGGCGCAGCACATAGCCGCGCCCTTCGTTGGAGGGCAGCACGCCGTCGGCCATCAGGAAGCTGGTGGAGCGCAGATGGTCGGCCACCACGCGGTGGCTGGTCTTGAACCTGCCGTCCGGCGCCTGGCCGGTGGCCTCCGCCGAGGCCATGATGAGGGCGCGCAAGGTGTCGGTATCGTAATTGTCGTGCTTGCCTTGCAGGATGGCGGCGAAGCGCTCCAGGCCCATGCCGGTGTCGATCGAGGGGCGCGGCAGCGGGTTACGGGTGCCGGGCGGGCCTTCCTCGTACTGCATGAACACGAGGTTCCAGATTTCGATGAAGCGGTCGCCGTCTTCATCGGCGGAACCGGGTGGGCCGCCGGGAATGCCCTCGCCATGGTCGTAGAAAATTTCCGAGCAGGGGCCGCAGGGGCCGGTATCGCCCATTTTCCAGAAATTATCGTCCGTGGGGATGCGGATGATTTTTTGCTCCGCCACCCCGGCGATTTTTTTCCACAGATCGGCCGCTTCGTCGTCAGTATGGTAGACTGTAATGAGGAGCTTATCCTTGGGGAGACCAAAATCCTTGGTCAGCAGGGTCCAGGCATGGAGGATGGCCTGTTCCTTGAAATAGTCGCCAAAGGAGAAATTGCCCAGCATCTCGAAGAAGGTGTGGTGGCGGGCGGTGTAGCCCACATTATCCAGGTCGTTATGCTTGCCGCCGGCGCGCACGCATTTTTGCGACGAGGCGGCGCGGACATAAGAGCGCTTCTCCTGCCCGGTGAACAGGTTCTTGAACGGCACCATGCCGGCGCTGGTGAAGAGCAGCGTCGGGTCGTTGCGGGGCACCAGCGGGGCGCTGGGCACGACCGTGTGGCCGTTGCGGGCGAAGTAGTTGAGGAAGGTGGCGCGGATATCGTTGCTGGTGACCATGTTACCGGGATTACAGGTTTGCCCGGTTTTCGCCAAGTCTGGCGGCGCAGGAAGTTACCGGGCGTATTTTTCGACCGTGGGTTGGATGAAGGCCGCGATGCGGGCCATGCCGGTGGCGTCGGGGTGCAGGGCGGGCTCCGGCGGGCGCATGCGCGGGTCGACATAGAGGGAGGCGTCGGTTTTGCCGTCCTTGCGCAGCTCGGAGCCGACATTGATGAAGGTGACGGTGCGGCTGCCCGCATAGTGGCGGGCCAGGGCGGCGTTGGTGGCCGTTGTCTGGGCATCCACCCAGGAGGAGCGGATGGAGGGCAGCACGCCGAGCAGCAGGATATGCGAGCCGGGCAGGCGGCGGCGGGTGTTGGCCACCACGGATTCGATGCCCGGGACGGTTTGCGCGGCATCCCAATGCACGCGGCCGAAATTATTGGCGCCGATGAGGATGATGGTGAGGCGTGGGTGCAGCCCGGCCACCTGGCCATGGTCCAGCCGCCAGATCAGGCTTGCCGTGGTGTCGCCGATGAAGCCGAAATCCAGCGCGCCGTAGGGGGCGTAGTAATGGTTCCAGATGGGGAGGATGTCATCGTAGCCGTGGCCGCCATGGCGCTGCCAGTAGTAGGTGATGGAGTCGCCCAGCCAGACGATCTTGGCGTTGGGGTCGGCCTTGGCCTGGTCCAGCGTGTGGATGAAGCGCGCCTTCCACCAGGGCAGGCTGGTGCGGCCGATCGGCGCCTCCGCGAGGTTGACGCGCGCCTGCGCGGCCAGGGGAGCGAGCAGGAAAAAAGCGAGGAGCAGGCGCTTCATGGCTTACAGACCGAACAGCAGGAGGAGGAAGCTGGCGCCGCCCAGCAGGGCACAATACCAGGCGAAGGGCAGCAGCGCCCAGGAATCATGGTCGCGGAAATAGCGCATGAGGAAGGCGGTGCTGGCATAGGCGACCGTGCCCGCCGCGACGGCGGCCAGGGTTGCGGTGCCGAAGAGGGAATGCACCTCATGCGCGTGGATGAGCTTTGGGATCTCGAGCACGCTGGCGGCGAAGATGATGGGTGTGCCCATGAGGAAGGAGAATTTGGCGGCTTCCTCGTGGCCGACGCCGCGGCGCAGGCCGCCGACGATGGCCGCGCCGGAGCGGGAGAGGCCGGGCAGAAAGGCAAGGCACTGGAACAGGCCGATGATGAAGGCGTCCATGTTGGTGAGGCCAGCACTGCGGCGCAGGGCGCGGCCGCGCAGCTGCTCGCCGAAATAGAGCAGCCCGGCATTGGCGATGAGGAACAGCGCGGCGATGAGCGGGCTGGCGAAGAGGTGCGCCACCGGTTTTTTGACGATGAAGCCGACGATGACGGCGGGAATGGTGGCGATGACGAGCCGCAGCAGCAGGGCGCGCTGGGTTTGCACCTCGGTGGTGTAGCCAATGCCCAGGACGCCGCGCAGCATGCCCAGCCACTCAGAGTAGAAAAACAGCAGCATGCCGATGGCGGTGCCCAGATGCAGCATCACGAGAAACGGCAGAAAGCTGGGGCTGGCCTGGTCGATCCCCCAATGCAGCACGGCGGGTATGACGACCGCATGGCCCAGGCTGCTGACCGGGAACAGCTCGCTCGCCCCCTGCAGGATGGCGAACATTATGGCATGCAAGAAACTCATGAGGACTCCCTGGGCGGTATTGCGCTCCCTTTGCCGCATTGCGAAAAGTTTTGCCACTGCTAAGCCGGGCGCATGAAGTGTTTTAACAATGCGGGCGGGGCGCCATGGCGCTGACGGCGTGGCTGGTCTGGGTGGTTGTCGCGCTGGGCGTTGGCGGGGTTATTTTGCGGCCCTGGGGCGTGCGCGAGATGGTTCCGGCGCTCACCGGGGCGCTGGCGCTGGTGGCGCTTGGCCTGTTGCCGGCGCGCGCGGCGCTGCGCGGGGTGGGGCAGGGGATGGATGTTTACCTGTTTCTCACCGGCATGATGCTTCTGGCCGAGTTGGCGGCGGACCAGGGGTTGTTCGCCTGGGCGGCGGGCTGGGTGGCCCGGCTGGCGGGCGGCTCGGCGGGCCGGCTGTTCGCGATGGTTTATGGCATGGCCGTGGTGATCACGGTGTTTCTCTCCAACGACGCCACGGCCGTGGTGTTCACCCCCGCCGTGGCGGCGATGGCGCGGGCGGTGGAGGCGAAGCGGCCGCTGCCGTTTTTGCTGGTCTGCGCGTTTGTCGCCAATGCGGCCTCGTTTGTGCTGCCGATTTCCAACCCGGCCAATCTGGTGGTGTATGGCGCGGCGCTGCCGCCGCTGCTGGGGTGGGTGCGCCAGTTTGGGTTGGCATCGGTGGCGGCGGTTTGTGCAACCTTTCTGCTCTTGTGGTTAACCCAACGACGCGCGCTGGCGCAACCGCTCAAGGCGCAGGCGCACCGGCCGACGCTCTCCGCCGGCGGGCGGCATGCGGGGCTGGGCATAGCGGGGACGGCGGTGGTGCTGATGGCGGCCTCCGCCTGGGGCGTGCCGCTGGGCTTGCCGACCCTGCTGTGCGGCCTGGGCACCGCCGTGGTGGTGCTGCTGCCCGCACGGCAGCCACCCTGGGCGATGCTGAAAAACATCTCGTGGGACGTGCTGCCCCTGGTGGCCGGGCTGTTTGTGATGGTGGCGGCGCTGGACCGCACAGGCATGGCGGCGGCGCTGGCCGGGGCCATGCGCCGGGCGGGCTGGGCGGCCGGCTGGGCGGCGGGGCTTGGCCTGGGGGTTTTGGTCAATCTGGCGAATAATCTGCCGGCCGGGCTGCTGGCGGGGCATGCGCTGGCGCAGGCTGGGCTGGCCCCGCGGGTGAGCGCGGCGGCGCTGGTGGGGGTTGATCTGGGGCCGAACCTCTCGGTCACCGGCTCGCTGGCGACGATCCTGTGGCTCACCGCGCTGCGCCGGGCCGGGGTGGGGGTGAGCGCCTGGCGGTTTCTGCGGATAGGGCTGGCGGTGATGCCGCTGGCGCTGCTTCTGGCCGTGGCGGCGGTGGTTTTGCAGCCATAGGCGTTGTGGCGATGCGCTCTGCTGCGGAACGGATAACCCTGTATTTACTTGCCCCGGCGAGGGTGAAGCTGGTTGAATGGACCATGGCCCGTGATGAGTGAAACCGCCCCGTTTTCCCTGCTGCGCCCGCTCCACCAGAGAGTGCCCGTGGTGCTGACATCTCCGCATTCGGGCAGGCGTTATGGGGCGGAGTTTCTGGCGGCCTCGCGGCTGGATGCCATGGCCATTCGCCGCAGCGAGGATAGTTTCGTCGAGGAGCTTTTCGCCGCCGGGCCGGCGCTGGGCGTGCCGCTGCTGGCGGCGGAATTCCCCCGCGCCTGGTGCGACGCGAACCGTGAGGCGTGGGAGCTGGACCCGGCGATGTTCGAGGACGCGCTGCCCGATTTCGTGGATACCAAGAGCCCGCGCGTGCGCGCCGGGCTTGGCACCATCGCCCGCGTGGTGGGCAATGGCGAGCCGATTTATGCCGGCAAGCTGCGCTTCGCCGAGGCCCGGGCGCGCATAGATACATGCTGGCGGCCCTTCCATGACGCGCTGGGCGAGCTGATAGGCCAGACGATGGCGCGCTTTGGCTCCTGCCTGGTGATTGATTGCCACTCCATGCCAACCCAGCCGGGGCGGCAGGCGGGGCGGGTGGATATCGTGCTGGGCGATGCCTACGGCAATGCGTGCCTGCCGGCCTGGATGGCCTTTTTTGAGGCGAGTTTCACCGGCATGGGGCTGCGCGTGCGCCGCAACGACCCCTATGCGGGCGGCTACATCACCCGTCATTACGGCCGCCCGCGCGAGGGCGTGCAGGTGGTGCAGATTGAGGTGGCGCGCGGACTTTACATGAATGAGCGGCACTTTACCCGCGGCGCGCAGTTTGGCGCGGCACAGCGGAATATGACGGTGTTTCTGGAGGCCGTGGTGGCGGCCAGCGCGCTGTGGGGGATGGAAGGGCCAGCCGCCCGCTCAGCCGCCGAATAGCGGCGGGAAAAAAAAGGCGGCGCCGAAGCGCCGCCAAGTTTAGGGAGGAAACGTCCAAGAAACAGGAGAGCATGCTCATCCTGTGAGCTCTTATTAGCGGGAAGCTGGAAGTGATGCAAGAAAAATTTTGCAGTGCAGCAATTTTTACTGTTTAATTTTTAGTAATTAAGCAAAATCAATTGGTTGCAAGGGCGTTGCGCCGCACAAGACAGCGGGGGGTTGAGAGAATCCCGCGCTGAGGGGCGCGGGAGGCTTTACCTTGCCCCGCACGCCCCTTATGAGGCAACAATGTGCCGGCTCCAAGGAGCCGCGCCTTGCGGAGGGGTGGCCGAGAGGCTGAAGGCGGCGGTTTGCTAAACCGTTATACGCTGTCAAGGCGTATCGTGGGTTCGAATCCCATCCCCTCCGCCAT
>JAKBAQ010000181.1 GCA_021808985.1 Pseudomonadota bacterium | reverse complement strand
GCTTGCTTCATCGGAGGCGAGGAAGGCGACCAGGTTGGCGATTTCCTCCGGCTCGGCGAGACGGCCCATCGGCAGATGCTGGCGGCGCAGCTTCCAGGCCTGCTCATCGGCGAGAAACGCCTTGACCAGCGGCGTGGCGGTGGGGCCGGGGCAGATGGCCACCGCGCGCAGGCCCTTGCGCGCATACATCACGGCGATTTCACGCGTCATCGCCAGGACGCCGCCCTTGGCCGCGGTGTAGGCGATTTGCGGAAACGCCGAGCCGATGAGTGCTACGATGGAGGCGTTGTTGACGATGACGCCATTGCCGGTTTGCAGCAAATGCGGAATGGCCGCCTTGCAGCAGAGAAAAACCGAGGTGAGGTTGATCGCGATGGTGCGGTTCCACACGTCGAGATCGGTTTCCAGCGGCCCGTCATCGCCGCTGAGGCAGACGCCGGCATTGTTGAAAACGGCATCAATGCCGCCAAGGGCGGCGGCACCCTGGGCGAAGGCGGCGGTGCAGGCTTGTTCGTCGGTGAGATCAGCGATGACGGCCACGGCCCGCCCGCCGGCTTGGGCGATCAGCCGCACACTCTCATCGGCGGCGGATTGGTTGATGTCACACACGATCAGCCGCGCGCCCTCGGCGGCGCATTTGAGCGCGGTGGCGCGGCCGATGCCGCTGCCCGCCCCGGTGATGAAGACCCGCTTGTTGCCAAGACGCATGCCAGATGCTCCCGTTGCTTACTCGCCCACCAGGGCGCGGGCGAATTCCTCGGGGTCGAACTCGCGCAGGTCGTCAATCTGCTCGCCGGTGCCGACCGCATGGATGGGCAGGCCAAAGCTCTCGGCCAGGGCGACGACGATGCCGCCGCGCGCCGAGCCGTCAAGCTTGGTGACGATCAGCCCGCTCAGCTCCACCATGTCACGGAAGATTTTCACCTGGTTCATCGCGTTCTGGCCGGTGGTGGCGTCCAGGGTGAGCAGCACGGCGTGGGGCGCGCTCTCATCGAGCTTGCGCAGCACGCGGATGATTTTCCGCAGCTCCTCCATCAGCGCCGTTTTGTTGTGCAGCCGCCCGGCGGTGTCGATCAGCAGGATATCGGCGCCCGCCTTCTGGGCGCGGGACAGCGCGTCATGCGCGAGGGAGGCGGCGTCGGAGTTCGGCGGGGCGGTGACGACCTGCGCGCCGGCGCGCGTGCCCCAGACCTGCAGCTGCTCCACCGCGGCGGCGCGAAACGTGTCTCCCGCGGCCAGCATGGTGAGCAGCCCGGCCTGGCGGTAGCGCGCGGCGAGCTTGCCGATGGTGGTGGTTTTGCCCGCGCCGTTAACCCCGGCCATGAGGATGACGAAGGGCTTTTTGGTGGCATCCAGCGCCAGCGGCCTGGCCACCGGGGCGAGGATTTTGCTGATTTCGGCGGCCAGGGTCTCGCGCACCTCCTGCGGGCTCACCTCCTTGCCAAAGCGCGTGCCACGGAAGTTACGGATGATCCGCGCCGCCACGGCGGGGCCGAGATCGGCGGCGATGAGCTGTTCCTCCAGCTCTTCCAGGGCCGCATCGTCCAGCTTGCGCTTGGTGAAGACCTCGGCGATGCCGCCGGTGAGCTTGGCGGCGCTGCGCGAGAGCCCGGCCTTCAGCCGGCCGAAAAATCCGGAGGCCATTTAGAGGATCTCCGGCAGCAGGCCGGTGAACACGGTTTCCGCCGGGCCGCGCATCAGCACATGGCCCCGCGCGCCGGCCCAGCTGATGAGCAGCTCGCCGCCATCCATCACCACGCTCACCGGGCCTTGGGTGAGGCCGCGGCGCTGCGCGTTGACCACGGCGGCGCAGGCGCCCGAGCCGCAGGCGAGCGTGAGCCCGGCGCCGCGCTCCCACACCTTCAGGCGGATGCGCCGCGGGCTCTCCACCTTGGCGAAGCCGATATTCGCCCGCTCGGGGAAGATTTTGTGCTTCTCCAGCTGGGGGCCGATGGTCTCGATGGGCAGGAGGAAATCCTCGACGAAGAAGGTGGCGTGCGGGTTGCCCATGGAGCAGGCCGCCGGGTCGGCCACGGGGCCGAGGCTCAGATTCAGGTGCAGCGTGTCAGCCGGGGCGTTCAGCGGGATTTCCCCCCATTCCAGCCGGGGCGCGCCCATATCGACCTCGACCAGGCCGGGCCCCATGATCTCGGCGCCCAGAAGGCCGGAGATGGTGCGGATGCTCACCTGGCGGGCGCCGCTCTCCTCGGCCAGCAAGGCGGCGACACAGCGCGCGGCGTTGCCGCAGGCGCCGGATTCCGAGCCGTCAGCGTTGAGGATGCGCATGAAGATATCGGCGCCCTCGGCGTCGGGCTCCAGGATGACCAGCTGGTCGCAGCCGACGCCCAGGCGGCGGTCAGCGATCTGGCGGGCCGTGGCGGCGGGCAGGTTCAGCGCCGTGGCGCGCCCATCCAGCACGACGAAATCATTCCCGGCGCCCTGCATCTTTATGAACGGTATCGTCATGGGGGTAACTTACCCGTCCCCGGGGGCGGCAAGCAAGGCCGGACGGGTTAGTTCACGCCTTGATCATAGAAGGAGACGGCGAGGTGGCTGAGAATTTCATCCTGCGGGAGTTCGGGCGCGATGGGCGGGTGGATTTTGAGGATGACCGTGCCGGGCGAGATGTGGAACGCCTTGGCCCCCCAATGCAGGCCTGAATTGGTTGCCGCCGGGATGAGCGGCAGGTTGCTGGCCTTGGCCAGGGCGACGACGCCCGGATGCAGGCGCGCGCGCCTGCCGTGGACGACGCGGGTGCCCTCGGGGAAGATGATGATCTGCCGGCCGGCGGCGAGAACCTGGCCGCAGGCGGCGACCATTTTGCGCAGGGCGGTGCCGGCGCCGCCACGGTCCACCGGGACCATGCCGGTGGGCTCCAGCAGCACGCCGAACAGGGGGATTTTGTTCAGCTCGCGCTTGAAGACGAAGGAGGGATGTTCGAGCAGGGTGAGCCAGATGAGGACATCGAGCGTGGACTGGTGCTGGGCCGCGATGATGGCCACACCCTGGCGCGGCAGATGCTCCAGACCCTCGACGCGCAGCCGCACGCCGCAGAACAGCCGCAGCCCGCGCAGGCAGATTTTGGCCCAGAGGATTGGAATACGGTCAAGCCGCTGGGAGCCGAGCCGCCAGAGCAGGATGCCCCACAGGCTGAACAGGGTGCCGGTGCCGAGCATGAGGGCGTTGAAGGCGAGGGAGCGGAGGAAGCGCAGCTTGGTCAGTCCTGGGTTATGAGGCGGGCGGCGAAGGGGCGCAGCCCGGCGCGGACCACGAGGTACTTGCTATATTCTCCGGCCAGCAACCGCAATGTGGAGAGGCTGAACGGGCTGTACATGGCGGGCGGGCGCACCGGCGCGGGGATGAGGGTGATGCCGGGCAGCGCGCTGTGCATTTCGCTCATGGCGCGGGGCATGTGGTAGTCAGCGGTGACGATGATGAGCGAGCGCATGTGGTGGGCGCGCACCCAGCGCGTGGTTTCCACCGCGTTGCCATGGGTGGTGCCGGCCATGTGGCCGAGCGTGATGGCGCTGGCGAAATGCGTGGCGGCGGCCACGTTGTCGTTGGTGAAGTCACCCAGATAGGTGCCGCGCCCGGCGCCGGAGATGAGCAGCAGGGGGGCGTCACGGTCAGCCAGCAGGGCGAGGGCGGCGCTCAGCCGGTCATCGCCGCCGGTGAGGGCGACGATGCCGTCGGCATGGGGCATGGGGTTGGGCGGCGCGGCGGTGAGGACCACGGTGAGGAAGACGAGAAAGCCGGCCAGCCAGAGGCCGCACAGCGCGCCGAGCGCCAGGGCGAGCCCGCGCAGGATGGAGTGGCGGCGGCGGCGGAAGCGGCGGGCGCTGGGCATCAGGCCAGCTTGCGCAGCCAGCCGCGCACGGTGAGCTGCGCCGAGCACCACCCGATGAGGGCGGCGGCCAGCGGCAGGCAGGGCAGCGCCGCCCACAGCGCATCGGGCAGATTGACCAGCCCGCCGCCCGCGCCGGGCGGCGGCACCGGGTTGGCGAGCGGCGCCGCCAGGGTGGCCAGCCAGAGCAGCACGGGCAGCGCCAGCAGCGCGCCAGCGGCGGCGCCGGTGGCGGTGAGCACCGTGGCGCGGCTGGCGAACAGGCTGGCGATGCCGGAATCCTGCGCGCCGAGGCCGTGGATGGTCTCGATTGTGTCGCGCCGCTGGGCGAGGCCGGCGCGGGTGGCGAGCGCGACCAGCGCGCCGCCGACCAGGGCGACGATGACCAGCACCGCGGCGGCGCAGGTTTGCAGGCTGGCGGTGAGCGCGGTGACATGCGCCGCCCATTGCGCGCCGCTTTGCGCCAGGGTGCCGGGGGCGATGGCGTTGAGCGCGGGGGCGATGGCCTCGCCCGCGCCGGGGCCGTTCCAGGTGGCGGTGATGACGGCGGGGAGCGGCAGGCCGAGGCTGGCGGCGTCGGCGCCGAGCCAGGGGGCGAGCAGGCGGTTCATCGCCCCGGTGCTGAGCGGCTGGGGGTTGAGGATGCCGGGCATGGTTTGCAGCGCGCGCAGCACGGCGGCGAGGCGGGTGGCGTTGTTGGCGGCGTCCGGCGCGGCGGGCTGGGGCACCTGGATGGTGAGCGCCGCCGCGGTGTTGTTGCGCCATTGCGTGGCCAGGCTGGTGCTGGCCAGCGCCCCGGCGATGGTGAGGGCGGCGAGAAAGCTCATGGCCGCGACCAGGACGGGGAGCATCCAGTCCTCCAGCGCGGAGTGCAGGCCCAGCGGGTCGGTATGGCGCTTAGCCATGCGCGGTCAGCCTGCCTTCGGCCATTTCCAGCCGGGGGGCGGGATAGGCGTTGACCAGCGCGTGGTTGTGCGTGGCCACCACCACGGTGGTGCCCAGCCGGTTGAGCGCGGTGATCAGGGTCATCAGCCGTTGCGCCTGTTCGTCGTCCAGGTTGCCGGTGGGTTCATCAGCCACCAGGAGCTTTGGCCGCCCGACCACGGCGCGGGCGATGGCGACGCGCTGCTGCTCGCCGCCGGAGAGCTCATCGGGCAGGGCGGCCAGCCGGCCAGCAAGGCCCACCCAGCGGAGGATTTCGGTAACATCGGCTTGGATCTGGCTCTCATTGCGCCGGGCCAGGCGCATTGGCAGGGCCACATTGTCATACGCGGAGAGGTGCGGCAGGAGCCGGAAATCCTGATAGACCACGCCGATGCGCCGGCGCAGCAGCGCGGCGTCACGCCGGGAGATTTTGGCGGCATGGGTGCCCATGATGTCAATCCGGCCCTGGGTTGGGTGCTCGGCCAGGTAGATGAGCTTGAGCAGGCTGGTTTTGCCCGCGCCCGAGGGGCCGGTGAGCCAGCGGAAACCGCCATCGGGGACCTGGAAGCTGATGCCGCGCAGAACGTCGCGGGTCAGGGCGCCCGGCCTGCGCTCCTGGTGGCGGTATTTCAGCCAGACATCGTCGAATTTGATCATTCTACCTTAAGGTTCTGTCGTGCCGCGAGGCCCGTGGGGCAGGGCTGGCGGCCTTGATTTTGGGCTATAGCGCATGGAAGAGGTTTAGATGGAGGTAAATTTGTGTCAAATGAATTGATTGGCGGTCGAAGATAATGCAGGTTGTTATTGCGCGGACGCGCCAAAAATGCCATTCTGAGGCTCGCCATGCAGCTGTTATGCCCAACTTGTTCGACCGTGTACGAAGTGCCCGATGCCGCACTGGCCGGGCGCAGCCGCAAGTTGCATTGCGCGCAGTGCGGGACGGACTGGCGTAGCGAGCCGCTTTCCCCCGATCTGGCGCGGGTTTCGGGCTTTGAGCAGGTGCCGCAAGTTGAGCCGGGGCGGG
>JAKBAQ010000180.1 GCA_021808985.1 Pseudomonadota bacterium | reverse complement strand
GGCTGGAGGGCAAGGCAAGCCCCCTGCCCGCTGCTTATGCGGTTACGCCTGATCCGCTGAGCATACCGCCCGACAACAACCAGGGGTGCAAGGTGATCGGCATTGTGCCGGTGGATATCGCGAAGGGTATCGTCAACCATATTCCGGCTGATTTTAACCCGCGGCCGCAGACGGACCCGACGGTGGCGCAGTAAGCCGGGGCGGGTTAACCCGCCTCGCGCAGGACTTCCAGCTCCAGCCAGCGTTCCTCAGCCGTCGCCAGGCGCTCCTGCGCGGCGGTGAGGGCGTTGGAGGCGGCTTGGAATTTCTTGATGTCTTTGTTGTAGAGGCCAGGCTCGGCGAGGATGGCCTCGTTCTTCTTCACCGTGGCGTGGAGTTTTTCGATTTCGGCGGTCAGCGTTTTCAGCTCGTGCTGCTGCTTGAAGGTCATTTTGCCGGTGGCGGGCGCGGCCGTGGGGGATTGGGCGGCGGGACGGGCGGCGGGTTTCGGCTTCGCCGGTTCGGCCAGGACATGGCCGCGCTGGGCCAGCATGTCAGAATAGCCGCCGGCATATTCAACCCATTTGCCATCGCCCTCGGCCACCAGGGTGGAGGTGGCGACGCGGTCCAGGAAGTCACGGTCATGGCTGACGAGCAGGATGGTGCCGGGGTAGTCGCCCAGCATTTCCTGCAGCAGGTCCAGGGTTTCGAGGTCGAGATCGTTGGTGGGTTCGTCGAGGATGAGCAGGTTGGAGGGTTTGGCCAGGGCGGCGGCCAGCAAAAGCCGCCCGCGCTCGCCGCCGGAGAGGGTGCCGACCGGGGTGCGCGCCTGCTCGGGCTTGAAGAGGAAGTCCTTCATGTAACCGATGACGTGGCGGCTTTGATCGCCGATTTGGACCATGTCGCTCTTGCCGCCGGTGAGGGTGCTGGCGAGGGTTAGAGCTGGGTCCAGCGCGGCGCGCTGCTGGTCAAGCGTGATGATGTTGAGGTTGGTGCCGAGCTTCAGCTCGCCGGAATCGGGTTGCTCAAGGCCCTGGAAGAGCTTCAGCAGCGTGGATTTGCCGGCGCCGTTGGGGCCGACGATGCCGAGCCGGTCGCCACGCAGGACGCGCAGGGTGAGATTCTTCACGATCGGCCGGGTGTCGTAGGATTTGTTGAGCTTGTCGGCCACCACCACGAGCTTGCCGGAGGTGACGGCTTCCGCCGCGCCCATTTTGGCGGCTTCGCCCTGCTTGTTGTATTCGCGCCTGGCCTGGCGCAGCGCGGCCAGCCCGGCGACGCGCTTGACGTTGCGCTTGCGCCGGGCGGTGACGCCGTAGCGCAGCCAGTCTTCCTCGCGCGCGATCTGGCGGCCAAGCTTGTGGAAATCGCGCTCCTCCTGCTCCAGCACCTCGTCGCGCCAGGTCTCGAAATGGGCGAAGCCGCGGTCTAGCCGGCGGGTTTGGCCACGGTCCAGCCAGACGATGCTGCGGGAGAGTTTTTCGAGCAGCCGGCGGTCGTGACTGATGAGGACGATGCCGGCGGAGAGGCTTTTCAGCTCGGATTCCAGCCATTCGATGGCTGGAAGGTCGAGATGGTTGGTGGGCTCGTCCAGCAGCAGAAGATCAGGGCTGGGGGCCAGGGTGCGGGCCAAGGCGGCGCGGCGGGCCTCGCCGCCGGAGAGGTTTTTGGGTTTTTCCAGCCCGGTGAGGCCAAGCTGCTCCAGCAGATATTTGGCGCGGTAATGGTCATCGTTGGGACCGAGGCCGTCTTCGACATATTCCATGGTGTTGGCGAAGGCGGAGAGATCGGGCTCCTGCGGCAGGTAGCGCATGGTGGTGCCGGGTTGCAGGAAGCGGGTGCCACCGTCGAAGGCGATTTCGCCCGAGGCGATTTTGAGCAGGGTGGATTTGCCCGAGCCGTTGCGCCCGACCAGGCAGATGCGCTCGCCGGCGCCGACGCCGATCCCCGCGCCATCGAGCAGGGGGACGGAGCCGAGGGAGACACGGATATCAGTGAGGAGCAGCAGCGGAGGAGAAGCCATGCGGGGCTTGTGGGCGCAGATGCAAGCTAGATCAATATTGGTTTGGGTCGAATCGTCAGCTTCGACCCAAACCAATGGAATTGATCGCAAAAACATGGATGGAGCAGGATTGACGCAAGGCAATCATGCTCCAGCTCAAGAGGTGGAGGCGCGGGTGCGCCATGCCAGCACGCCGCGCGCGGCGGCGATGCCAGTGGCGAGGCAGGCTTGCAGAAGGTAGCCGCCGGTTGGGGCTTCCCAATCCAGCATCTCGCCCGCCGCGAACACGCCGGGATGGCGGCGGAGCATCAGGTTTTCGTCCAGCTCGGCCAGCGCGATGCCCCCGGCGGTGGAAATGGCGCGCGCCAGGCCGGCGGGGGCGGTGAGGCGCAGCGGCAGGGATTTGATGAGCGCGGCCAGGGGTGTTGCATCCCCGGCATGGCGTGCCTCCTGAACCAGGCCGATGGCCGCCGGGGAGAGACCGGCGCGCTTGCGCAGGATGTTGGTGAGGGATTCACTGCCGCCGCCCGCCAGGCGGGTGGCCAGGGTTTCGGCGGTGAGGTCTGGCCGCAGGTCCAGCCGGAACTCAGCCGCGCCTTGGGCCGCGATGAGCTCGCGCGCCAGGGCCGAGAGGGCATAGACGGCGCCGCCTTCGATGCCCTCGCGGGTGAGCATCAGCTCGCCGGGGAGACTCTGCCCGGCGCAGGAGAGGGTGATGCGCTTGAGCGGGGTGCCCGCGAAACGCTGGGAGAAATGCGCCGACCAATTCACCCTGAAGCCGCAATTGGCCGGGCGCAGCGGGGTTATGCGGATATCGGGGAGCCATGCGGTCCAGCCGCCATCGGCGCCCAGGCGGGGCCAGGACGCGCCGCCCAGGGCCAGGACCAGGGCATCGGTGGGGTGGGTGGCGCCGTCGGCGAATTGCAGGCGGCCCTCGGGGGTCCAGCCGGTCCAGCTGGCGCGGGTGAGAAGGCGCACGTTGAGGGATTCCAGCCGCTTGATCCAGGCGCGCAGGAGGGGGCTGGCCTTCATGCCCGTGGGGAATACGCGGCCGCTGCTGCCGATGAAAGTGGGCTGGCCGAGGGCGGCGCACCAGTCGCGCAGCGCCGATGGTGGAAAGGCGGCGAGATGGGGGGCCAGCCAGTCAGCCGCCGGGCCGTAGCGGGTGAGAAAACGGGGCAGCGGCTCGGAATGGGTGATGTTGAGGCCGCCGCGCCCGGCCATCAGCAGTTTGCGCCCGGGGGTTGGCATACGCTCAAACACGGTGACGGCGAAGCCGGCCTGGGCCAGCACCTCGGCGGCCATGAGCCCGGCGGGGCCGGCGCCGATGATGGCGGCGCGATAAGGTGGGGAGGTTGGCTCGGTCACGCGCCCTTATGCACCGGGGGCCGCGGGATGGCCACCTTGCCAGCCCCGCGCGGCGCGGGCGGCCAGGCGCTTGAGGATGTCGAGCAGGAGCATGAAGGCCAGGGCGCTGACGAGGGCGGCGGCGAGGATGCCGGCGGCGAGCGGCGCCATGAGGATGCCCAAGCCGGCGGCCATGAGGCTGAAGCCGACCATTGCCACGGTTGCCGCCGCCAGCCATGGGCCGGGGCTTGAGGACCAGAGCCAGCGCTCCTCGCGCACCACATAGACGCTTGCCTGCACCGCCAGCATGAGGATGAGGAAGGAGAGCGTGCGGATTTGCGGCAGGGAGAGATGCCAGATGACGCGCCCGGCCAGCAGCATGAGCGTGATGTAGGCCAGGGTGGCGAGGCCGTAGAGGCAGCCTTCGAAAATGATGCGGCCGATGCGCCAGTGGCGGGGATGGGCGCTGGGGGGGGCGCGGTCTGTGGTGATGGCCATGGTGAGGAAGTCGTTCACGATGAGCAGGAGGACCATGAGCAGCGGGGTGAGCACCGCGTGGCCGGTGATGACCAGGCCGAGCGCCAGATAGGCGACGAAGGCGATTTTGCGCACCACCATTGTGAGCGTGTAGGTGCGGATGCGCTGGAAGGCGGCGCGGCCTTCGCGGATGGCGTCCAGAATGCCGGCCAGGCCGGGCGCGGTGAGCACCAGGCCGGCGGCGGCCTTGGCGACATCAGTGGCGGTTGAGACGGCGATGCCCATTTGCGCCTGGCGCAGGGCTGGGGCGTCGTTGGTGCCGTCGCCGCACATGCCGACCACGTGGCCGGCGCGCTGGAAGAGCTTCACCAGACGGAATTTCTGCTCGGGGAACACGCCGGCGAAAACGGCGAAATCGTCCAGGGACTGGAGCGTTTCCAGCGCCGCCGAGTCGCAGACGGCGCCCTCGATGCCCACCGCGCGGGCGATGAGGGCGGCGGTTTCGGGGGCGTCGCCCGTCACCATCACCACGCGCACCCCGAGCGCGCGCAGGGAGGCGATGAGGGCTGGGGCATCCTCACGCGGCGGGTCGGCGAAGCCGAGCAGGCCGAGCAGCTCCGTGGACTCCCCGCTTATGCGGGTGACGGCCAGAATCCGGCAGCCGGCCTGGGCGAGATGGTGGCGCGCGGCCTCTTGCTCCGGCGAGAGGCCGGCGGGCAGCAGGGCGCCGGGCGCGCCCTTGCGCAGCAGGTCACCGCCCGGGAGGTGGGCCTGGGCGTATTTGAGCGCGGGGTCAAACGGGACGAAGGCGGTGACGGGGGTGAGCGGGATGCCGCGCGCGCGGGCGGTGTTGATGATGACTTGATCGACCGGATCACCACCCTCGGAGGATGCGGCGGCGGCGGCGGCGAGGACGGCGGCTGTGTCAGCCCCGCCAAAGGCGGCGATGCCCTGGATGGAAAGCTCGTTTTTGGTGAGGGTGCCGGTTTTGTCGGTGCAGAGGAGGCTCATGGTCGCCGCCTCGTTGATGGCGGCGAGGCGGGTTGGCAGCACCACGCCGCGCACCAGGGTGCGCGCGGAGAGTGCGGCGGCGAGCGTGAAGGTGGAGGGCAGCGCCACCGGGATGGAGGCCAGCAGCGCGGTGAGCAGCAGGGGCACCGATTCGCTGAAGCCGCGGCCGATGGCGTGGGCGTAGACCAGCATCGCCAGCACGATGACGCCGTTGATGAGCGCCAGGTCTCGCACCACGGCGAGCACGGCGCGCTGCTCGCCGCTGACGCTGCGGGCATCCTGCACCAGCGAGGCGGTTTTGCCGAAATAGGTGTGCGCGCCGGTGGCGATGACGTGGCCGGTGGCCTCACCCTGGCGGACCATGGCGCCGGCATAGGCGGTGTCGCCCGGCTTGCGCGCGACCGGCAGGGATTCGCCGGTGAGCATTGATTGGTCAACCAGCGCCGTGCCGGCGGCGATTTTGATGTCAGCCGGGACGACGGCGCCGAGTGCGAGCTTAACCAGATCGCCGGGGACGAGATCGGCGGCGTCGATGCGGGTCCATGCGCCGTCGCGCCGGACGGAGGCCATGATGGCGAGCTTGCGCCGCAGGGCGGCCACCGCGTCTCTGGCGCGGGCCTCCTGGGTGAGGCCGAGGATGGTGTTGAAAATGAGCAGCACGAAAATGATGAGCGCCTGCGGGCCGTGGCCGAGGAACAGCTCCAGAAGGATTGTCGCCTCCAGCATCCAGGAAAGCGGAGTCCACAGCTTTTCAGCCAGGGCGCGGGGCCAGCTCTGGGAGATTTCAGCGACCGCGTTGGGGCCGAACCGGCGCAGGCGCTGGGCGGCTTCGGCGCTGGAGAGTTCAGGCATGGTTTGTGAGTCCACCATCGGCGCCCCCTGCTATGTGATTGCCATGGCCGCGAGCTTACCGGGGAATGTTATTTTCGCAACAATGCCGCGCCGCGCAAAAACAATCAGGAAAAACGATTATTCCCATTCGGGAATTTAATTG
>JAKBAQ010000179.1 GCA_021808985.1 Pseudomonadota bacterium | reverse complement strand
TCCGCCATCTTGGACTTGATGAGCGAATGCCCGGTCTTCCACATCAGCGGCTTGCCGCCGGCCTTGGCCACCTCGTCAAACAGCACCTGGCTCGCCTTCACATCGGCGATGATCGTCCCGCCCGGATGCTCGCGCAGCACATCGCGCGCCATCAGAACCAAGAACTGGTCGCCAAAGAGGATATGCCCCTCATTATCCACCAGGCCGATCCGGTCCGCATCGCCATCAAAGGCGACACCCACATCCGCCCCCTCCTTGCGCACCGCGTCGATCAGCTGTTCCAGATTCTTCGGCACGGTCGGGTCCGGGTGATGCGCGGGGAACGTCCCGTCAATCTTGCCGTTCAGCACCTTGTGCCGGCCGGGGAGCTTCTGCACCAGCTCGGCCAGCACATCGCCCGCCGCGCCGTTGCCGTTGTCCCACACCACGTTCAGCTTCTTCTCGCCGTCCCAGTCCTGCAACAGCCGCGCGATATAAGCTGCTGACACATCCTTTTGCGTCACGCTGCCCTTGGCCTCGGGCACCACCTCGCCCGCCGCCGCCCGCCGTCCCAGGTTCAGAATATCCTGGCCGAAGAACGGCTTCTTGCCGAGCATCATCTTGAACCCGTTATAGTTGGACGGATTATGGCTCCCCGTCACCATCACCGCGCCATCCGCCGGCTCGGTGAAGGCGGCGTAATAGAGCATGGGCGTCGGCCCCTGGCCGATGGAGATCACCTCCGCCCCGCTGGCCACCAGCCCTTTTATCAGCGCCGCCTCCAGCGCCGGCGAGGACAGCCGCCCATCCCGCCCCACGGCGATCTTGCGGCCCCCCGCCTCGATAACGATGGAGCCGAACACCCGGCCTATGGCGAACGCATCCGCCTCATGCAACGTCTCGCCCACAATGCCGCGAATGTCATACTCACGCAGCGAGCTGGCGTGGAATTCATGGGAAAAACTCATAACGCCTCACGCATTCACATAATTTTTAAGGAACCCGCGCACCGCCTCGGCCATTTCCGGCCGCGCCAGCGCGAAGGCGATCTGCGCCTCCAGAAAGCCGATCTTGTCGCCGCAATCAAACCGCTTGCCCTCGAACTTCAGCCCGTGGAACGGCGCATGGCCGATCATCTTGGCCATCGCGTCGGTCAGCTGCACCTCATTGCCCGCCCCGCGCTCCATCTGCGAGAGATAGGTGATCACCTCCGGCAGCAGCACATAGCGGCCAATGATCGAAAGGTCAGACGGCGCATCCGCCGGCGCCGGCTTTTCCACCAGCCCGGTCACTTCCACCAGGTCGCCCGCGCTCTTGCCTATTTTCAGAATACCATAGCGGTTGGTCTGCTCGCGCGGCACCTGCGTCACCGCCACCACATTGCCGCCGGTCTCGTGGTACACATCGGCCAGCTGCTTCATGCAGGGGGTCTTGCTCAGCACCAGGTCATCGGGCAGCAAAATCGCGAACGGATCATCGCCGATGAAGGTGCGCGCGCACCAGATCGCATGTCCCAGCCCCAGCGGCACCTGCTGGCGCACGGTGGAAATGGAGCCCGGCGGCATCGCCTCCGAGCGCAGCAGCTGCAACGCCTCGCCCTTGTTGCGTTCCGCCAGCGTGGCTTCCAGCTCAAAGGCGATGTCGAAATGGTCGATCAGCGCGGTCTTGCCCCGCCCCGTCACCATGCAAAACTGCTCAATCCCCGCCGCGCGCGCCTCATCCACCGCGTACTGGATCAGCGGCATATCCACCACGGTCAGCATTTCCTTCGGCATCGCCTTGGTCGCCGGCAAAAAGCGGGTGCCCAGCCCCGCCACCGGCAACACGGCCTTACGCAGTGGTTTTACCACGAAACCTCTCCTTAATTTGCAAAACCCGTTTCATCCCTGTCATCGTCATCCGCGCTCACGCCGGCGTGGCGCCCGCCTGTGCCTCGGGCACCTTCATCATCGCCCCCGTCATCGGGATGAAGAAGCATCCCATATCGCGGCGGGAGTGGATCTTTCCCATGGCATCTTTGTGGTACACATAAAAAACCTGCCCCTGCTTGAAGGGCTGCCCGATCGGAATAATCATCCGCCCCCCCGGCTTCAGCTGCGCGAACAGCGCCGGCGGCGCGTACTGCGCCGCGCAGGTCACGATGATGATATCAAACCCGTCCTTCTGCTCCGGCCAGCCATAAAAGCCGTCGCCCACCCGGGTGGTCACATTGTCATAGCCCAGCGGGCTGAAGATCGGCTTCACCGCCTTGCCCAGCGGCTCGATGATCTCGATGGAATAGGCATGCGCCACGATCCGCGAGAGCAGCGAGCTCTGGAACCCCGATCCGGTGCCGATCTCGAGCGAAATCTCCCCCGGCCTGGGCGCGATCACCTGGGTCATATAAGCCTGGCCCAGATAATCCGAGAGCGCCGAGCCATACCCGATGGCCCAGGGCTTGGCCGGAATGTCATAGGCATCGCCGCAGGTGGAGCGGTGCTCCTCGTAATTGTAATGGTAATATTCGCGCGGCATCGCCGCGAAGGCGGCGAGCACCAGCGGATCGGCGCTGCCCAGCCGCAGCTTCAGATAAGCCTCGATCGCCGCCATCGCCGCCGGCTTGCGGGCCTGTATCGCGTCAAACTGCGCATCGCTCAGGCTCACTGGCCGCCCGCCCGCCGCCATCGCCGCCTCAAAGGCCGCGCGGTCCCACGGTTTGCCGTTGGGGGTCATCGGCACGCTCAGCGTGGCGGTGGCCGGCGCGGCGGTGGCCGCCATCGCCGGCATCGCGGCCAGCATGGCCGCTCCCGCCATCAAACCCCGCCGGCTCATTGTCCTGTCAAACTGGATCAAACGCTTTCTCTCTCTCGCACGCTGGAAAACTCACTGCGGCGATCCCATACATCACAATCGCGCCGCCTAAAACCGCATGTAACCCAATATTACGCAACATCAGGTTGGCCAGCGGCGTCGCCACAACCGAAAACGCGCCATTCAGCCCCCAGGCCCAGGCCAGAAAAAACCGCTGCCCCTCCTGTTCCAGCCCCAGCGGAAAGGGCATCCCCATGGCCAGGCTCACCGGCGCCATCGCCGCCACCACCAGCGCCGCCTTCAGCCCGAAGGCCAGATCGCTCCCCGCCAGCGCGCCGGGGCTCAGCCACATCGCCGCCGCCGCCCAGGTCAGCACCACCAGCGCCGTGCCCGCCACCGCGCGGCCTGGCCGCGCGCTGAACCGGCCAGAGAGCAAGCTCCCCAGCCCCGAGCAGGCCAGCATCGCGCTCAGCACCACCGCGAACCCCGCCGCCCGGTCATCCAGAAACGCGCTCGCCCGCTCGATTCCGAATATTTCCAGAAACAAAAACCCCAGCGCCAGCGCGGGAAAATAGAAAATAGAGCGCAGCAGTGCCACCCGCGCCTCACCCGCCCGCCGGGGTGCCGCCAGCGGCACCAGCAGCACCAGCAGCGCCAGCACCACCGCCTGCGCCAGCACCGCCAGGTTCACCAGCGCGCCAATTTCCGTCTGCGGCAATATCTGCAACCGCGCCAGCAGCAGCGGCAGCCTGCCCAGCCGCAGGATCGTGTAGAATGCCGGCCTGTCATCGCGCACCGGCCGCAGGTCAAACGCCCGCGACGAGACGCTGGCCCGCCCCGCCAGCACATCCCCCGCCTCATCGGCGATGGAATCATCCGCGCCATAAGATGTCACCGTATCATCATCGAAGGAGACCGCCGGCAGGTCGTTATAAAGGTTGTCCCGCGCGGCGGCCACGTCCATGCCCTGATAGTATGAGACATCGAACGAGCGGTCATCGCACCATTTCAGCGCCGCGCCGGTCTCCCCGGGGCTGAACGGCGCATTGCTCACCAATATCCGCGCATTCCAGGCCGAGCGGTAAACCAGCACATAGGCTTGCGGATCATCGATGCCGCGCAGCGCCAGCGCCGCCCGCACGCTCGCCAGCATCCGCAGCGCATAGGCGGGAAAATCCTCGATCGACACCGGCACCGAAACAATCCCCCCTGGCCGCAGCGCGCCCAGCTCGGCGGCGAGCCCCTCGGCTGAGAACGCGTAAACATTCGCCGGCGCCGCATCCATGAAATCGGCGGAAATATCGATCACATCAAACCTCCGCCCGCCCGCCACCGCCGCGCGCGGCGGCAGGTCGGTAATGCGCACCCGCGCATCAGCCGGATAAGCCGGCGAGCCGCCCAGCCCGCGCCGCAGCGCCTGGTACAAAACCGGCTCCGGCTCCAGCGCCGTCACCCGCGCGGCCCCCAGCGCCAGCACCTCGGCGATGCGAAACCCGCCCGAGGCCCCCACCAGCAGCACATCCGGCCTGGCCACCAGCGCATAGGGCAGCGCATCCAGCGCGCCCGGCGCATAGCCGCTCGCCACCGCCCCCGGCCTGGGCAGGCTGGCGATGCGTATGCCATCGCGGTACAGCCCGTAGCTGCGCGGCGGGTCGGCATAGCCCAGCATCGCCGCGTCGTTGGAAACATCGTCATTCACCCGCTCGGTGAAATCATCGAGCAGCAGATACTCCCCCTGTGGCCGCTCCACCCGCGCCAGCACCTTGGCCCCCGGCGTGTGCAGCGGCGGATAAACCGGCTTGTACTGGCTCATCGCCGCCTGCGGCCCCAGCGCCAGCAGCAGCTCCGCCGCTGCACACGCCACCAGCGCCGCCAGCCCCGCGCGCACCCGGTATTTCCCCACGAACCACGCCGCCAGCGCCAGCACCGGCAGCAATGCCGGCACCAGCGCGAAGGGCGGCACCAGAAACATCAGCCCCAGCACCAGCACCGAGCCCATCCCCGCCCCGGCCAGGTCCGCCGCGTACACCCGGCCAATCCACCGCGCGCCGGTGAGAAAGCAGAGCGAAATGAACAGCCCCGTGCCGAAGAAGAACGGCAGCAGCGCCGCGTAATAAAGCCCGATATTCGCAAGCTGCGGCCAACAGGTCGCCGGGTTCTGCAACTGCAGCGGGTTGAACGGGTTGATGATGGTGGCGAAATACCCCAGCGCCCCGCTCGCCACCAAAACCGCGGGCAAAACCGCGAACAGCCCCGCCGCGCGCCGCACCAAAAATTCACGCGCCAGCGCCAGAAACACGCCCGAAAACGCGAACCCCGCCATCACGATGGAAATCACCCAATACCCATAGTCAGACCAGCTCGCGACGGCGAAATAGCGCGTCAGCGCGGTCTCCATCCCCACCGCGGCGGCGGAGACCAGGAACAGCGGCAAATACTTTATCACCAGACAGTATACTTCAAAAAATGGCCCATCAGCTTGTTGAAGCGCGACGCCTCATCCACGAACAGCGCATGGCCTGCTTTATGAAACACCGCAATACTGGTGCGCGGCCGGTCGCGCCGCAAATTTTCCGCCTGCGCCGCCAGCTGCGGGCGCACCACATACAGCACCGGCACATGGGTTGAGAGCAGATCCGCCTTCCACTGCTCCCTCGGCACCGGATAGCGCAGCAGCGCCTGCGCATCGGCCTCCGGCAGCCGCAGGCAGGTCTGCGTCAGCCGGTCCAGATACGCGGGAGACCGCCTGGTCTCGAACATGCCGCACACAAACCGGTACATCCGCGCATCGCGGCTCAGCACCGGCCCCGGCTGGTAGGGCCCCGCCACCGGCGGCGGGTTTTCGCCCACTGAATTATCGATCAGCACCAGCCCGGCCAGCTTCGCATCGCCATCCTCATGGATATAGGCCAGCGTATCCAGCACGCCGAGCGACCAGCCCACCACCACCACCCGCCCCGGCAGCCGGTCCAGAAGCTCGCCGATATCCTCCCCGCGCCGCACCGGGTCATACCCGTCCCGGCTCACCTCTGATCGCCCCTGCCCGCGCGGGTC
>JAKBAQ010000178.1 GCA_021808985.1 Pseudomonadota bacterium | reverse complement strand
ACCGGGGAAATCTCCCTTGCTGCAGGTGGTGAACTGGGATTCCATCATTCCGGAAATCCCGCCGGGAATCAGCGCCGTGGCGGCCTTGCGCTGGTATGACGCGGGGAAGATCGGCTACGCCTTGCGCGGCCGCGCCATCACCGTCACGGTCTTCGGAGCGGATCCGCATGAATTCGGCGATTCAGCCCCGCCGGCATCGTTGCTTGGAAAGAACATCTTGCTTGCCGCCATGCCCGGCAACACGGCCAAGATCAACGCGCTCTACGCGCCATATTTCAAAACCTTGCAGCCCGGGCCAACGCTGACCGTGATGAGCCAGGGCCAGCTCCTGCTGGCGATTCCAACTTTCATCGGCACGGATCTGCTATCGGTTCCAAAATAGAGGGGGCTAAAAGCCCCCTCCACGCCCATTACGCGGCGTGCGGCAGTTCCGCCGTGGCGTTGCGTGCCTGCGATGTGTCAACAACCGTGATGCGGCGCGGCTTCGCCGATTCCGGTACCACGCGCTTGATCGACACATGCAAAAGCCCGTTGGCGATATCAGCGCCTTCCACTACCATATGGTCAGCCAGCACGAAGCGCCGGGTGAACGCGCGCGCCGCGATGCCGCGATGCAGGAACTCCCCCTTCGCCGCGCTTTCGCTCAAACGGCCGGCGACGATGAGCGCGTTATCCTTCACCGTAAGCTCGATATCCTCAGCCGGAAAACCCGCCACCGCGAGGGTGAGGCGGTAGGATTCTTCGCCGGTTTTCTCGATATTGTACGGGGGGTAGCTTGCCGCGTCCTGCGGGATGGTGTCGGCCAGACGGGCCAGACGGTCAAAGCCGATCGCGGTGCGGAATAAGGGCGTGAAATCATAAGTCATGAGGAAACCTCCTGAAAAAAGCAAGGTTAAACAGATACCCGGCCTCCATCTGGCAAGCCGGTTAGGCGATTGCCCGAACCCTCGGTGAGGCATTCAGGCAATGCATATTATAGGAAATTTTTTGCGCGCTTCAAGATTTTTCCGCGCGCCCGGTTCAGCCCGCCGCCGGCATCAGCACGCCGCCGGCCAGGCGCCAGATACGGTCCAGCTGTTCCACGCCGGTGAGGCGGTGGGCGATGAGCACCACCGTGCGGCCCTGCGTCGCGGTGTTGAGCACTTTCATGAACTCGCTCTCGGTATCGGCGTCCAGCCCGGCGCAGGGTTCATCCAGCAGCAGAATCGGCGCCTCGCAGAGCAATGTGCGCGCCAGCGCCAGGCGCCGCCCCTGCCCGCCGGAGAGATTTTGCCCGCCCTCGCCCAGCCATGTATCCAGCCCCTCGGGCAAGCCCATCACGGTCTGCGCCAGCTGCGCCGCCTCCAGCGCGGCCCATAGTTTTTCCTCACTCGCCGTGGGGTCGCCCAGGCGCAGATTGTTGCGGATGGTGTCGGCGAACAAATGCGTGGTCTGGCCGAGATAGGCGATCCGGTGGCGCACCGCCTCAGAGGGCAGCGTGGCAAGGTCGGCGGCGCCCAGGCGTATCTGCCCGCTCAACGGTGACACAAGCTTGAGCAGCAGCGCGGCGATGGTGGATTTGCCCGCACCTGAGGGCCCCAGGATGGCGGTGCGCGACCCGGCGGGCAGCTGCAGCGAAAGATTTTCGAACACAAAGGGCAGGTTATCCGCATAGCGGAAGCTGACATGCTCGAATGCCACCGAATTGCCAGCCGGCATCGGCGCGGGGGCTGGCGGGTCGGCCACCGCCGGCAGGGCGGTTGCGGCCTCCACCACCCGGGCGGCGGCGGCGCGCGCCTGCCCATAGAGCACGCCGGCGCGCGGCAGGCCGAGCACGGTCTCAAACACGGTGATGAGCACGAAAACCGTGATGACGGTGAAAACCGGCGCGCCGGCGAGGCCGGCCAGCATGGCCAGCAGCAACCCGGCCTGCGCCACGAGAAACGCCCGCGCGTTGAGCGCGCTGGTCTGCTTCACCAGCTCGCGCTGCGCCGCCAGATAGGATGCCTCACGCGCCTGCACGGCAGCCAGCATCCGCCCCTCGGCGGCATAGATTTTCACTTCCCGCAGGCCGGAGAGCGCATCCAGCGCGGCGCTGCGCAGGCCAGACATGGCAAGCCCGGCGCGCGCGCCGTTTCGTCCCGCCGCGCGGGCCGCCAGCGCGGGCAGGTAAAAAGCGACAAAGCCGAACGGCAGCAGCACCGCCAGCGCCCATGGCTGCTCGCGCCAAAGCAGCACCGCCAGCACGGGGGCCAGCAGCACCGCGCCCAGCAGGGGCAGGAAAATACGGAGAAACAGGCCGTCCAGCGCGTCGACATCGTTGACCAGCCGGGCCAGGGCATCTCCCGCGCGGCGATAGCCAAGCCCGCCGGCCGCGCTGCGCGCGAGGCCGGTGAACAGCCAGATGCGCAAGCCCGCCAGGGCGCGGAACATCGCCTCATGCGTGAACACGCGCTCCAGATACCGCAGCACGACCCGCGCCGCGCCGATATATTGCAGCACCGCCGGCACCAGCACGCCGCCGCCCAGCAGCGCGAACGCGATATAGCGCCCCGAAGCCCCCATGAGCGCCAGCCCGGCCGCCAGCGCCGCCAGGAACAGCACGGCGCCGAATATCATCCAGCCCGCCTGGCGGCCCCACAACAGGAAAATGCGTGACACCGGGTTCATGCCAGTACCTCACGATGGCGCGCATGGCGCAGCGAATCCAGATCCAGCCGCTTGGCCCCGGAATTGCGCGCGAACTCCACGGCGATGGCCGAATGCGTGGCCATGATGACCGTGCGCCCGCTGGCCAGACGCTTGATGCTCTCCAGCACGTCGCGCTCCACCGCGGGGTCGAGATGGGCGGTCGGCTCGTCGAGCAGCAGCAGCGGCGCGTCCTTTAAAAAAGCGCGGGCGATGGCGATGCGCTGGGCCTGCCCGCCGGAGAGGCCAAAGCCTCCCTCGCCCAGCGGAGTCTTGATCCCCTCGGGGAGAGAGTCGACCAGCGCTGAGAGCTGCGCGTTGCGGATGGCCTCGGCAACATCCTCGTCCGCGGCCTCGGGCCGGGCGAAGCGGATGTTCTCCTCGATGGTGCCGGCGAAAATCATCGGCTTCTGGCCGATCCAGCCCAGCATCTTGGTGCGCGCGGCGGGGACCAGCACCGGCAGGTCAACGCTGTTGATGGTCACACGACCGGAATCCGGTGTGATGAAGCCGAGGATGAGATCCATGATGGTGGACTTCCCCGCGCCGGACGCGCCGGTGAGCAGCAATATCTCGCCGCTGACGGCGCGGAAGGAAAGATGCTCCAGCACCGGGCCGCGGGCGGTATCCCAGGTGAAGGAGACATCCTCGAACGCCAGGGTGAGCCCATGCGCGGCGACGCTGCGTATATCCGCGGCGGGCACCGGGGCAGGCGGCACCGGCAGCGCGCAAAACGCATCGGCCACGGCCTCGGCGGCCATGCGGTCGGCATACACGGCGGAGAAGTTGCGCAGCGGCGCGAAAAACTCGGGCACCAGCAGCAAAATGAACAGGGCGGTGGGCGCCAGGGCGGGGTCGTGGCGCAGCGGCCCGGCGAAACGCACAACGATGACAACCAGCGCGGCGGCGGCCGCCAGGTCCAGCGCCGTGGAGGAGAGAAACGCCACGCGCAGCACGCGCATGGTGCGCTGGCGCAATTCGTGCGCCGCCGCCGCCAGGGCGCGCGCCTCATCGGCCGCGCGCCCGGCCAGAACGATGGTGGAAATGCCGCGAATACGGTCCAAAAAGCGGGTTTGCAGCCGCGTGAGGGCGATGAACTGCCGCTTGGCGGCCACCCCGGCGCCAATGCCCGCCACCGCCATGGCGAAGGGCACCAGCAGCCCGGCGGCGAGCAGCACCACCCCTGCCCGCCAGTCCAGCGCCAGCGCCACCAGGCCGACCAGCGCCGGGCCGAGTATCGCCAGCGCGGTCGCGGGTATCCAGCGCGCGTGCAGGCCCTCCATGGCTTCCACCCGGTCCACCGCCGTGGCGGCGAGTTCAGCCGAGTGCTTGCCGCGTAAGCCCGCCGGGCCCAGCGCCAGAATGGTGGAAAGCACGCTGTTGCGCAGCCGCCGCCGCGCCGCCGCGCCACGCTCAAACCCCTGCCGCTCCGCCTGCATGCCGGCCACCGCGCGCAGGGCGGCGAAACCGATGAACCCGGCGGCATGGAGCACGGCCATGAGCCCGCGCGGCGCCAGGTGCAGCACGGCCGCCAGCAGATATGCCGCGCACCAGGCCTGGCCAATGCCAAGCCCCACCTGCGCCATGCCAAGGAGAATTGGAACGCGCGCCGCACTCTGGCCGCGCTTCTGTTCCGCCCGCACCCACGCTTTTGTCTCAGCACTCATGCCCCCGAGATAGCCGCTGCGGCCCGCACTGCAAAGGGCGTTCCGCAAACGGTAACGAACCGCACTGGACGCGGGGCGCAAAATCGTCAAAACCGCGAGGTATGAAAATCGCCCGAACCCTGACCGAGCTGCGCGAAGCCACCAAATCCCTGGGAGAGACCGGCTTCGTGCCAACCATGGGCGCCTTGCATAGGGGGCATTTGTCGCTGCTGGCGGCGGCCAAGGCGGGCGGGCGCCCGGTGGTGGCCAGTATTTTCGTCAATCCCACGCAGTTCGGCCCCAACGAGGATTATAACCGCTACCCGCGCGATGAGGCGGGAGACCTCGCCCAGCTGGAGGCCTCGGGCTGCGATCTGGTCTGGCTGCCGGATGTCTCCACCATGTACCCCGCGCGCGCGGCCACCACCATTCAAGTCACGGGCCCGGCCACGCGCTGGGAGGGTGCCGCCCGCCCGACGCATTTCGCCGGGGTGGCCACGGTGGTGGCCAAGCTGTTTGGCCAGGTCCGCCCCGCGGCGGCCTATTTCGGCGAGAAGGACTGGCAGCAGGTGCAGGTGATCTCCCGCATGGTGGAAGACCTGCTGCTGCCCGTGCAAATCGTCCCGGTGCCGATCGCCCGGGATGCCGACGGCCTCGCCCTTTCCTCGCGCAACCGCTTCCTGCTCGCGCCTGAGCGCGCGGCGGCCCCGGCGCTGCATGCGGCGCTGACCAAGGCGGCCGCGCAGATCACCACCGGCCATGAGGTGGCCTCAACCCTCCACAACGCGCGGCACGACCTTGCGATGGCCGGCATGGTGCCTGATTATGTCGCGCTGGTGCATGCGCATTCGCTGGAGCCGCTGGCCGCCCTGGCGCAGCCGGCCCGGCTGATCGCCGCGGCAAAGCTTGGCCATGTCCGCCTGCTGGACAATGTGCCCGTCGGCTGATCCTATCCTGGCGACAGCCAGCCAAGGGCGTGCGGCACCACCAGCAGCCACGCCACGAGCGACCACGCGCAGCTCACCCCCACGCCCAGGATCAGCCCCAGCACCGTTCCGATCCGGGTTTTGCCGAAATCAGCCCGCACCAGAGGGATCGGCAGGCGCAGGCCGAGCACCAGATTGCTCACCAGCACGCCCGCCATGCCCAGCAGCAGGCCAGGCAGCAGCACGGCGGCGCGCACAAGCACGCCGATGACCGGCAGCGCCACCACCACCAAGGTGGCATAACCCGCCGCCACCAACGCGCCGCGCCGCAAAAAAGCCGGGTCCACCGGCGCGCTGGCCGCCAGCTCCGGCGATTCGTCAGAGCCCACCATCACCGAAATGAAGAAGAGCGCCAGCTGGCCGGTGAGGAACACCAGCAGCGGCGCCGCCGCCTCGGCCCCGCTGCTGTTTTGCAGTTTTCCCGTCAAAATCACCAGCACGGGCACGAGCGTGAGCGAGCGGTAGACCGTCTGCGTCACCACCCCTGGAAAACGTGTCAGCAGTCGGATGTTCTTCATCAGCACCGCGGCAAAGGGACTGGCGCGGAACGCTCC
>JAKBAQ010000177.1 GCA_021808985.1 Pseudomonadota bacterium | reverse complement strand
GGGCATCGCCTATCAGGATCAGCCGCAGGATCTCGCGAATTTCATCAGCGCAAACGGCAACCCCTACACACGCCTGGCCGCCGATGCCTCGGGGCTCACCGCCATCAACTGGGGGGTCTACGGCGTGCCGGAGACATATCTGATCGACAAGCAGGGGATCGTGCGCTGGCGCTATGCCGGGGCGCTGACCGATGATGTGGTGAGCGGCACGCTGATGCCGTTATTGCAGAAATACGCATGAGAAAACTGATCCTTGCATTGGCGTTCCTGCCCGCCCTGGCATACGCCCAGATGGTGACGCGCGACGGCGTGACGATGACCCCGGCGCAAGAGGCGCGGGCGGAGGATATCGGCAGCCAGCTGCGCTGCCTCGTCTGCCAGAATGAAAGTATCGAGGGCTCCTCGGCCGCGTTGGCGCAACAGCTGCGCACCATCATCCGCCAGCATGTGGTGGCGGGAGATTCCAGCAAGAGCATCATGGATTACATGGTGAAGCGCTACGGCATTTTCGTGCTGCTCAAACCACCCTTCATGCCGCTGACATGGGTGCTCTACGCCTCGCCCTTTATGGGGATTTTCCTGGGATTTTTTGGATTTTGGCTGATGCGCCGCGCAAAGGTGGAGGCCCCGGCTCCCCTTTCAGAGTCCGACTCCAGACGCTTGGATGAATTGCTGAAATGATATTTCTGATGATGCTGGGGCTGGCCCTGGTGCTGATGCTGCCGCTCGCCGTGATTTTCATGGGGCCGCGCCGGGTGCGGGGAAGGCGCGAGGCCGCGCTCGCCTTGCACAAGGCGCAGCTTGAGGAACTGAACCGCGACCTGACCGACGGGCGGATTGGCCCGGTGGAATATAAAGCCGCCAAATTGGAAGTGGAGCGGCGGCTGCTCACGGCTGACAGCACCGTGGAGCCGGCCTGGAACGGCAACGCCAAACTGCTGCTGCTCGCCACCGTGGTGGCCGTGCCGGTCGCGGCCTTCGCGCTTTATCTGCCGGGCAGCACGCCTAACGTGCCGTCAGAGCCGCATGCGCAGTGGCAGGCCAAGCAGGAGGCGGCGCAGGCGCAGCTCAGCGTGTTCATTGGTGAATTGCGCGCGCGGCTCGCCTCGGAAGATCCGAATTCAGCTGATGCCAGCCAGGGCGAGGCGTATCTGGGCGAGGCGCTGGCCGAGCAGGCCGGAGAAATCACGCCCGAGGCGCTGGGCTATTTCAAGCAATCGCTCACCAACGCGCCGCAAAATTCATCCTGGCGGCAGCTTGACCAGATGCGGATCAACGAGGCGGCGCAGGCGGCTTCACAATAGGCGCTTTCAGGTTAGTATGGGGATATGGAAACAAACAAAGAGCCCACGGCGGAAAGTGTGAAACCCGAGCAGCGCAAGCCTGATCCGGTGAAGCTGCCTCCCGAAATCGGCGGCCCCAAAGGCCCCGAGCCAACGCGCTACGGCGATTGGGAAAAAAACGGCCGCTGTACGGATTTTTAAAAAAACGAAGGGGGAGTTGCCGTGAGGTCTGTCGTCGGTCTAACCGTGTTGCCGCTCCTTGTTGCCGGAACCATATTGTTTTTCGCGGTCCCGCTGATCATGGAAAATACCGGCAATGAATGTCAGGCGCTGGAGAAGTACAATGCCAGCAATGCTGCGCGCAGTGTCACCGGCTCCACCTCCGGGCCGATTTACGGCATGTTGAACGGCCTGGCGCAATCCGTGGCGACCGGCGAGGCCACCAGCGCGGCGGAAGCCAACGCGCACCCCAACATTCCGGTGAATCTAAGCTGCACCTATGATTTCTGGAAGGCCTTATAGGGTGCAGCTGTGTTTTCCGCGCAAGCGGATGGTGTTTTTTTCCATGCTGGGGCTGCTCGCACTCGGCCTGCAACCCGCCGCGGCGACACGCCTGGCGGGTGTGAACATGCCGCTCACCGAGACCGTCGGCACGACGAAGCTGGTGCTCAACGGCATCGGCCTGCGCACATATTCAATGCTGGGCATCCATATCTATGTCGCCGGGCTGTACCTGCAGCAGCCGAGCCATGACGCGAACGCGATCCTCGCTTCCCCCGGCATCAAGCTGGTGCAGATGCATTTCGTGCACAATGTCGGCGTCGCCGCCATGCGCGGCGCCTGGCGCCGGGGGTTGATGAAAAACTGCGTCGCCCCGTGCGTGCTCTCACAATCGCTGCTGGCGCAATTCCTGGCGGCGTTGCGGCCGGTGAGCGCGGGCGAAAACGTGACGATCGAATTCCGCCCTGACGGCGCGCAAGCCTATTATAACGGCGTCTCGGTCGGCTATATCAACGACCCCTCATTCGCCCGGCTGATGCTGGCGGTTTTCATCGGGCAAAACGCCACCGTTCCCTCACTGAAGCGCGCATTGCTGGGGAATTAGGCGGCGTTTTCCAGCCCCGCCAGCTTCACCAAATTCCCCAGCACATCGCGCGCGATGCCCGCGCGGGCGGCAACCTCCATATCCCGGGCGACAACCAGCTTCTGGTCCGGGCGAACCTTCAGCGTCCCCCCGCGTGAGGCTATCCAGGCGATGAGCCCGGCGGGGTTGGCGAAATTGTTCTTGCGGAAGGAAATCACCATGCCCTTTGGCCCGGCATCCAGCTTTTCCACACCGGCCTGCCGGCAGGCGCGCTTGAGGGCGACGGTCTCCAGCAGGTTCTCGACCTCGGCGGGAAGCTTGCCGAAACGATCGACAAGTTCGGCGGCCAGGGCTTCGCTCTCGGCATCAGAGGTGAGCGCGCCGATGCGCCGGTAGAGGCCAAGGCGCACCGGCAGATCGGAGACATAGGCTTCCGGGATGAGAACCGGCAGGCCGAGATTGATATTGGGTGTCCAGTCGCGGTCCTCGGGTTTTTTGCCCCGCCCCTCGGCGCGGATGGCGTTCACCGCATCCTCCAGCATCTGCTGGTAAAGCTCTATGCCAACCTCGCGGATATGGCCTGACTGCTCATCGCCCAGCAGATTGCCCGCGCCGCGCAGGTCGAGATCATGCGAGGCCAGGGTGAAGCCCGCGCCCAGCTGGTCGAGCGTTTGCATCACCTCCAGGCGCTTCTGCGCGGCGGCGGAGAGCTGATGGTGAACCGGCCAGGTGAGATACGCATAGCCGCGCTGCTTGCCGCGTCCCACGCGCCCGCGCAGCTGGTAGAGCCCGGCAAGGCCGAACATATCGGCCCGGTAGATGATGAGGGTGTTCACCGCCGGCATGTCCAGCCCGCTCTCCACGATGTTGGTGGCGAGCAAAACATCGTATTTCCCCTCGCCGAATTCGCTCATCACGCGCTCAAGCTCGGTGGGGGCAAGGCGGCCATGGGCCATCACGGTGCGGATATCCGGCACAATGTCGCGCAGGCGCGCGGCCATCGGCTCCAGATCGTCCAGCCGGGGTACGACGCAGAAAATCTGCCCGCCGCGGAATTTTTCGCGGGCGATGGCTTCTTTTATGATCAGGCTGTCAAACGGCATGATGAAGGTGCGCACGGCCAAACGGTCAACCGGCGGGGTGGTGATGAGCGAGAGGTCGCGCACGCCGGTCAGCGCCAGTTGCAGCGTGCGCGGAATGGGTGTGGCCGTGAGGGTGAGCACATGCACATCGGCCTTGAGCTGCTTCAGCCGCTCCTTATGGGCGACGCCGAAATGCTGCTCCTCATCGACGATGAGCAGGCCAAGCTCCGCGAAGGTGACTGATTTGGCCATCACCGCATGGGTGCCGATGACGATGGATATGCTGCCATCAGCCAGGCCCGCGCGCACCGCGGCGGCCTCCTTGGCGCTGACCATGCGCGAAAGCTGCGCCACCTTCACCGGCAGCCCCGCGAAACGGGTGGAAAACACGCGGAAATGCTGGCGGGCGAGCAAGGTGGTGGGCACCACCACGGCAACCTGGGTGCCGGCCATCGCGGCCACGAACGCCGCGCGCAGGGCAACCTCGGTCTTGCCGAAGCCGACATCGCCGCAGACGAGCCGGTCCATCGGCCGGCCGGCGGCGAAATCCTCCAGCACGTCGGCAATCGCCTTGGCCTGGTCCTCGGTCTCCGCATAGGGGAAGCGGGCGCAGAATTCGGCAAAGGCGCCCTCATCGGCGCTGAGCAGCGGCGCCTCGTGCATCTGACGCTCGGCGGCGAGGCGGATAAGGCCCGCCGCCATGTCCTGGATGCGGTTCTTCGCCTTGGCCTTGCGGGCCTGCCAGGAGGTGCCGCCCAGTTTATCCAGCGCGACTCCCTCGCCCTCCTGGCCGAAGCGCGAGAGCAGGTCGATATTCTCCACCGGGAGAAAAAGCTTGTCGCCGCCGTCATAGAGGATGCGCAGGCAATCATGCGCGGCGCCGTTGACGGTAACCGCCTCCAGCCCGTCATAGCGGCCGATGCCGTGGTCCTGGTGAACCACGAGATCCCCCGCGGCGATTTCGGTGGCATCGGCGATGAACTGGTCAGCCCGCTTGCGGCGCTTGGGCGGGCGGGCGATGCGGCTGCCCAGCAGGTCCTGCTCGGCCACCAGGGCCAGACGGTCCATGACGAAGCCGCGCTCAATGCCCAGCACCGCCAAGGCCACGGTGCCCTTGGGCAGCGCGCGCGCGGCATCCGCGCTGGTGACGGAGCGGATGTCCTTGATGCCGTGCTCGCGCAGCATGAGGGTGAGGCGCTCACGCGAGCCCGCACTCCAGGCCGCGAGGATGATGGTGCGCCCAGAGGCCGCCCATTTGGCGCGCAGCTCGGCGAATCCCTCAAAGGCCGCCATCGGCTGGCCGGCGAGAATGGGGCCTGGCCGCCCGCCCATATCCAGCCCCTGCGCGCCATCCGGCTTGGCGAAGGGCGAGAATTCAAAGCACGGCGCGCGGGCGAGCCGGCCTTCGAACCCCTCGCGGTCCAGATACAGCATGCCCGGCGGGATGGGCCTGTAAGGCTGCTCGCCCGCGCGGGCGGGGCCACGGCGCTCGGCGTAATGGTCGGCGATCAGCTCAAGGCGGGCCGCGATCGCGCCCTCCGCCTGATGGTCCAGGCTGATGGAGGCGCCGGGCAGATAATCAAAAATGGTCTCCATTTCCGTGGCGAAGAGCGGCGCGTAATGCTCGATGCCCGGATGGCGGTGACCCTCGGTTACGGAGAGATAAAGCGGGTCCTCCACCGCCTTGGGGCCGAACAGCTCGCGCCAATGGGTGCGAAAGCGCGTGGTTGCCTGGCTGTCGAACGCCACCTCGGAGGCGGGATGAAAGGCCAGTATGTCCACCGCCTCGCCGCTGCGCTGGGTTTCAGGGTCGAAGCGGCGGATGCTCTCAATGGTCTCGCCAAACAGGTCCAGCCGCACCGGCTGCGCGTCTCCGGCGGGAAAGACATCGATAATCCCCCCCCGCAGGGCGAACTCGCCCGGCTCCATCACCGTGGCGGTGCGGTTATAGCCCTCGGCGTCCAGAAAAGCGGCCAATTCCTCGGGCGCTATGCTCTCGCCCACGCTCAGCAGCATGCCCCCGCCCGCCAGCGCGGCCCGTGGCGTCACCTTTTGCAGCGCGGCGTTCACGGTGGTGAGGACGATGCGCTTCTTCCCCGGCTCCGCCTGCAGGCGGCTCAGCGCGGCGATGCGCTCGGCGATGACGGCGCCATTGGGCGATACACGGTCATAAGGCAGGCAATCCCATGCCGGAAAGGCGATGACCTCAACCTCCGGGCCAAAAAAGGCGATGGCTTCGGCAAGCCCGGCAAGGCGCGTGTCATCGCGCGCGATATGCAGCATCGGGCCCGCATGCTCCGCCCAGCGGCGAACCAGCGCCAGCGCGTCAACGCCCTCCGGCGCGCCGTGGATATGGATCATTCGAACCGCGTCAGCGCCGCGGCGCGGATGCGTTGGAGCATGCGGCTGTCGGCATGGGCGGGAATGGGCAGCCGGC
>JAKBAQ010000009.1 GCA_021808985.1 Pseudomonadota bacterium | reverse complement strand
GCGGATCCGCGCCGGCGGGCCCACCAGTATGGGCGTGATCAGCCCCGCCCGCGCCGCCTCCACGGCGGCCAGCAGCGAGGCTTCATCGCACGGATGCGCGATGGCGGTGGGCAGCGGCGAGCCGGTGCCCGCCCGGCTGAGCAGGCGGCGCAGATGCTCATGGCGCAGCAGCCGCACCTCCGGCAGCACAATGGCCCGCCGACTCACCTTCTCCTCCGGCGCCTTCACCGTGGCGGTGCCGTGCAGCACCAGCGCGCCATCCTGGTTGCGGCAGGCGCAGTCCAGAATCACCCGGTGGTTCTGCGGCGTCTTCTCCAGCACGGTCACCGTGGCACTCACTGTGTCGCCGGGGCTCACCGGGGCTAAAAACCGCAGCTCCTGGCCGAGATAGATGGTCCCCGGCCCCGGCAGCCTGGTGCCGAGCACGGCCGAGATCAGCCCCGCCGTCAGCACCCCCTGGGCGATGATATGGTGGAACAGATCGGTCGCCGCATATTCGGGGTCCAGATGCGCCGGGTTGATATCCCCGGAGATGACCGAGAACAGCGCGATGTCATCCAGCGTGATCTCGCGTGACAGGCTGGCGCTGTCGCCGGGCATGATCTCGTCGAACACCCGGTTCTCGAGGATTTCAGTGTTAATATCCATGCGGCGCCTCTCGGAACTTCAGAGTTTTGGCAGGAGCTTAAGGCGGCGGGCTCAGGCGGCGAGATCACCCGTCTTGCGCGCCGTCTCGCTCACGCGCTCGGCCTCCGCCGGGGCGGCCTGGCTGAACAAGGCGCTGAGAAACGAGGTGTTGGCCCGCATCAGGGCCTGCCCATAGCTGATCTGCGCCTCGCTGAGGTTGCGCGTCATCTGGCTCAGCTGCTCGAAAATCCTGCCCCCGGGCAGGAAGCTCTGCGGCGTGGCGAACAGGTTGGGCGGAATCTGGAAGGCCTCAAAAGGGTTTTCTGGCTTTCCGGTCATGGCGGTCTCCTGGGTTGAAGGGCTGATCCCGACCTTCGCATGAAACCGCCCCCGCGAGCTTGACCTGAATCAACATTAACAAAACGCAATCTTGCCGGCGGAGCGGTTTCTTAAGCTTTCCATGCCTAAACCCGCGGGCATGCAGGCTTCACGCTCACCTCCCCACCCGGCCGTCTCCTGGCTGCTGCCTTCCATCCTGGCGCTCCTCTCGCTGGCGGCGGCGGCGGCGATAGAGCTGCAACCCCCCGCGCGCGGCCCGGTGGCGGCGGTGTTTCCGCCCTGGTGGGGTGCCGCGCGCTCCATGCTGGCGGCGGCCTCCGCCGGGCCGGTGGTGCGCCTGGGGGCGTTGCCGAGCATCGTGGTGGCGCTGCCCGCGCCCGGCGGCCTCGCGCGCCTGCGCCGCGCCGGCGCGTGGCTGCTGCTCAACCCGGCGGCGCTTGGCGGCTGCGGCGCGCCGCAATCCCTCCACCCTCCAGGACCTCTTCACCCTCCAGGAAACCCGACATGAAAACCGAGATGGACAGATTGCGTGACACGGTGAGCCGCTGGCTGGTGCCGTGGCTGTGGCTGCATGTGCCGCTGGCGGGGGTTAGCGCCTGGGCGGCGGGCAACGGGGTGCTGTGGCCCTGCCTGGCGGCGGCGCTGGTGGCCGCCGTGGCCAGCGCCGCCTGGCGGCTCGCCCCCGGCGCGAAATCGACCAGGCTGACCATCGCGGTCGCCTACATCGCCATGGTCTCCATCATCCTCGCCGCCTGCCACGGCGCCTACCTGCAGCTTGATATCCACATGTACTATTTCGCGGCCCTGGCCATCCTCGCCGCCTATTGTGACCGTGATGTCATCCTCGCCGCCGCCGCCGCCACCGCGCTGCACCATCTCGGGCTCAATTTCCTCGCCCCCGCCCTGGTGTTCCCCGAGGGCGCGAACCTGCCGCGCGTGCTGCTGCATGCCGTGGTCGTGGTGGCCGAGGCCGGGGCCCTGGTCTGGATGACCCAGCGCATCGTCTCCTTGTTTGAGAGTTCGGCCCGCCATCTCGATGAGGTTCTGAACACCACCGCCCAGATGAAGCTGGCCGAGGCCGAGGCGGCGGCGCAGCGCCAGGCGGTGGAGGAGGAGCGCAAGCGGGCCGACGCCCTGCGCGCCGAGACCGCGCGCGAGCTGAGCCAGGTGGTGAGCGCCCTGGCCCAGGGCCTGGCGCGGCTGGCGGGCGGCGAGCTGCGCCAGCACCTCGCCCAGCCTTTTCCGCCTAATTATGAACAGTTGCGCACTGACTATAACGCCGCCGTGGCCCAGCTGCGCGAGATCGTGGCCGCCATCCTGCGCGCCACCGGCGCCATCAACGCCAGCACGGCTGAAATCGTCTCCGCCTCAACCGACCTGACACGCCGGACCGAGCAGCAGGCGGCAACCCTGGAGGAAACAGCCGCCTCGCTCGATGAGGTGACCAGCGCCGTCCGCGCCGCCGCCACCGGCGCGGAGCAGGCGCGCGGCGTGGTGAGCACGGCGCGCGGTGAAATGTCGCTGTTCGGCACCGTGGTGGCGCAGGCGGTGGAGGCCATGAGCGGGATTGACGCCTCCTCCCGCCAGATCGGCAACATCATCGGCGTCATTGATGAAATCGCCTTCCAGACCAACCTGCTCGCGCTCAATGCCGGGGTTGAGGCGGCGCGCGCCGGCGATGCCGGGCGCGGCTTCGCCGTGGTCGCCACCGAGGTCCGCGCCCTGGCGCAGCGCTCGGCCGAGGCGGCCAAGGAGATCAAGGCGCTGATCCAGACCTCCGCCACCCAGGTGCGCGAAGGCGCTGACCGGGTGGCCCGCACCGGCGAGGTGCTGGCCCGCCTCACCACCCAGGTGGGCGAGATCGCCCAGTCCGTCACCGCCATCAGCGCCTCGGCCAACGAGCAGGCGGCGGCGCTGGGCCAGGTGAATGACGCGGTCAACATCATGGACCATGGCACCCAGCGCACCGCCGCCATGGTGGAGGAAGCCAACGCGGCGGCGCACAGCCTGGGGCAGGAGGTGCGCCACCTCGCCGCATTGGCCGCCCGGTTCCAGGTGGGGGAACCAACATCCGCCACATCCCAGCCCGCCACGTCCCAGCCCGTCCCGGCGCGCGCGCGCCAGCTGGTGGAACCATAGCGCCGCCATGCGGCCCGCCCGCACATTGGCGCGGCGCGGCGCGCTGGCGGGCGCGGCGCTGGCCCTCGCCATCGCCCCGGCGCGCGCGCAGGCGGCCATCGGCGGCCCCTTCAGCCTCACCGGCGGCGCCGGCCAGAGCGTCACCAGCCAGGATTTCCCGGGCAAATTCCTGCTGATATTCTTTGGCTACACCCGCTGCACGGATGATTGCCCAACCACGATGTACCACATGGCCCTGGCCCTGGCTGAAATGGGCGCGGCCGCGCAGCGGCTGCAAGCCCTGTTCATCAGCATAGACCCCGCCTACGACACCCCAGCCATCGCCAGCCGCTACGCCACCCTGTTCTCGCCCGATATCATCGGCCTCTCCGGCACCCCGGCGCAGGTGGCGCAGGCCGTGCGGGAATACCACGTATATACCGCCCCGGCTGGCCAGCAGGGCGGCGCCATTTCGCATGGAGACCTCATCTACCTCATGGCGCCCGATGGCAGCTTCCTCACCGCCTTTCCCGGCAGCCTCGCCGCCAGCACGCTGGCCGCGCGCGTGGCCGCTGCCATGGGCGGATAAACCCTTATCCCCGCCGCCTGGCCGTGCTAGAGCAATATTTACTTGATCGGAACCACCCGGTTCCGATCAAGTAAATGAAATTGCTCGCTCAAATATAACGAGGGTGTTTTTCATTCATTGAAAAACACCTAAGACGCCTGCCATGCCCAGCGATCATCCCATGAGCGACCTCGCCATCGCCCAGTCCGCCCCCCTGCAACCCATTGAGAACGTGGCCGCCTTGCTGCGCATCCCGCCCGAGGCGCTCTACCGCTACGGCCCCCACAAGGCCAAGCTGCTGCTCGATCACGCGGCGCGCGCCATGGCCGCGCCGCGCGGCAAGCTCGTGCTGGTGACAGCCATCACCCCCACCCCGGCTGGCGAGGGCAAAACCACCACCACCATCGGCCTGGGCGACGCCCTGCGCCGCCAGGGCGCGCGGGTGGCCATCTGCCTGCGCGAGCCGAGCCTGGGGCCATGTTTCGGCGCCAAGGGCGGCGCCACCGGCGGCGGGCGGGCGCAGGTGGGGCCGATGAGCGAGATCAACCTGCACTTCACCGGCGACCTGCACGCCATCGCCGCCGCGCACAACCTGCTCGCCGCGATGATCGACAACCACATCTACTGGGGCAACGCCCTGAATCTCGACCCCCGGCGCATCACCTGGCGGCGCACGGTGGATCTGAACGACCGCGCCCTGCGCGACATGGTGAGCGGCCTCGGCGGCCCCGGCAACGGCGCGCCCCGCCAGAGCGGTTACGACATCACCGCCGCCAGCGAGGTGATGGCCATTCTCTGCCTCGCGGAATCGCTGGCGGATCTGGAGCAGCGCCTGGGCGACATCGTCATCGGTCGCGACATGAACAAGCGCCTGGTGCGCGCGCGTGAGCTGAACGCCACCGGCGCCATGGCCGCCCTGCTGCGCGACGCGCTGGCCCCCAACCTCGCGCAAACGCTCGAAGGCACCCCGGCCTTCATCCATGGCGGCCCCTTCGCCAACATCGCGCAGGGCTGCAACTCCATCCTCGCCACCAAAACCGCCCTCGGCCTGGCTGATTACGTCATCACCGAAGCCGGCTTCGGCGCCGACCTGGGCGGCGAGAAGTTTCTTGACATCAAATGCCGCAAGGCTGGCCTCACCCCCGCCGCCTGCGTCGTGGTCGCCACCGTGCGCGCGCTGAAAATGCATGGCGGCGTGCCCCTGCATGAGCTTGGCACGGAGCATGTGGCGGCGGTGCGCGCGGGCTGCGCCAACCTGCTGCGCCACGCCGCCAACATGCGCGCCTACGGCCTGCCGGTGGTGGTCGCCCTCAACCGCTTCACGGCTGATACCGAGGCCGAGCTCGCCGCCGCCGAGGCCGCCTGCGCCGAAGCCGGGCTCACGGTGGTCGCCTGCAACCATTGGGCCGAGGGCGGCGCCGGCGCGCTGGCGCTGGCGGGCGCGGTGCGCGCGCTTTGCGCCGAGCCTTCCAGCTTCCAGCTGCTCTACCCGGATGACATGCCCCTGGAAGAGAAAATCCGCGCCATCGCCACCCGGATATACGGCGCCGCCTCGCTCAGCTTTGAGCCCGCCGCCGCCCGCCAGCTGCGCGAATTCGCGGCCGCCGGGTTCGCGCGGCTGCCCGTCTGCATGGCCAAAACCCAATACAGCTTCTCGGCTGACCCCTCCCAGCGCGGCGCGCCGGAGGGTTTTGGCATTCACATCCGCGAGGTCCGCCTCGCTGCCGGGGCGCAATTCATCGTCGCCTTCTGCGGCGAGATCCTCACCATGCCCGGCCTGCCCCGCCACCCGGCGGCCGAGCGCATCTTTCTTGACTCCAGCGGCAACATCGCCGGCCTGTCCTGAGAAATCCGCCCCAGCTGGTTTCCCAAGCTGTTCCGGTGCCCCGCGCCCTCAAACGGTCAGTTTGTATATATACACTTCCGCCCCGTTCACTTGCGCCCCGGCATGCGGTGCCGGTAGGCCAGCGCCTCCGCTATATGCCCTTTCTGCACCTCCTCCACCCCGGCCAGATCAGCAATCGTGCGCCCCACCCGCATCCCGCGCGTATACCCGCGGGCTGAAAGCCCAAGCTTCCCCGCCGCCATTTCCAAAAACGCCCGCGCCTCGCTGGAGAGCCGCAGCAAATCCCCCGGCGCCTCGGCATTGGTGGCCGCCCCATCCGCGCCGTAGCGCGCGCGCTGGCGGCCCCGCGCGGCGGCCACACGCGCCGCCACCGCCGCGCTCGTCTCCCCCGCCGGCGCCCAGGCCAGCTCGCGCGGCGTCAGCGGCGTTATCTCAACGACAATATCAATCCGGTCCAGCAGCGGCCCGCTCAGTCTGCCCTGATACTCCTCCCCGCATCGCGGCGCCCGCCCGCATTCGCGCGCGCCATCGCCCAGATACCCGCACCGGCACGGATTCATGGCACCCACCAGCTGAAAGCGCGCCGGATACGTAACATGCGCCGCCGCGCGTGAGACGGTGGTATGCCCCGCCTCCAGCGGCTGGCGCAGCGCCTCCAGCGTGGCGCGCGGAAATTCCGGCATCTCATCCATGAACAGCACCCCCCGGTGCGCCAGTGAAACCTCGCCCGGCCGCGCCCGCGCGCCGCCGCCCGCCACCGCCGCCATGCTGGCCGAGTGGTGCGGCTCGCGCAATGGCGGGCGTGTCATCAGCCGCCCATCCTCCAGCATCCCCGCCACGGAGTGCACCATGCTCACCTCCAGCGCCTCGCGCGGGGTGAGATCCGGCAGCAGCCCCGCCAGCCGCGCCGCCAGCATGGATTTTCCAGCCCCCGGCGGCCCGATCATCAGCATATTATGCCCGCCCGCCGCCGCCACCTCCAGCGCGCGCCGCGCCGTCTCCATCCCGCGCACATCCGCCAGGTCCAGCCCCGTGCCGGCGCCGCCCAGCAGCCCGGCGGGCGGCGCCGGCAATTGCTGCGTGCCCCTGAAATGGTTGATCACACTCACCAGATCCGGCGCCGCCAGCACGCTTATCTCCCCGGCCCATCCCGCTTCCGGCCCTTGCGCCTCGGGGCATATCAGCCCCAGCCCGCGCCGCGCCGCGCCCATCGCCGCCGGCAGCACCCCGGCCACCTGGCTGATCCGCCCATCCAATGAAAGCTCGCCAAGGGCGGCGAACTGCGCCAGCTCCTCGCGCGGCAGCACATCCATCGCCGCCAGCACCGCCAGCGCCACCGGCAGGTCAAAATGGCTGCCTTCCTTCAGCATGTCAGCGGGCGCCAGGTTCACCAGCACGCGCTTGGGCGGCAGCGCCAGCCCCATCGCCGTCAGCGCCGCGCGCACCCGCTCGCGCGCCTCGCCCACCGCCTTGTCCGGCAGGCCCACCATCAAAAAATTCGGCAGCCCGGCGGCAATCTGCACCTGCACCTGCACCGGCTGCGCGTCTATCCCGGCGAAGGCGAAACTGTTCACATGCGCAATTGACATACAAAACCCGCAAAAGTTGCTGGCAGGTTAAGTTTGCGCGCTCCGGTTGTCCATCGGGGCGCCGCGCGGCCTATGTCCGCTTCACGGCGAACGGCCCGTTCGCCTGGCAGGTCGGCATCATCTCAATCCGGTTGATGTTCATGTGCGCCGGCAGCGCGATGATCCAGGCCGCCGCCTCGGCGATATCCTCCGGCACCATGGCGTTGGTGCCCGCATAAACCGCCGCCGCCTTGTCCTGGTCGCCGCCGAAGCGCACGGTGCTGAACTCCGAGCCTTGCACCATCCCCGGCTCGATATCGGTGACCCGGATATTGCGCCCCACCAGGTCGGCGCGCAGATTAAGCGAGAATTGCTGCACGAAGGCCTTGCTGCCGCCATAAACATGCCCGCCCGGATACGGATAAACCCCCGCCACGGAGCCGAGGTTCAGAATAATCCCGTCATTGCGCGCCACCATCCCCGGCAGAACCGCCCGCGTCACATGGATCAGCCCGGTCACATTCGTCGCCACCATGGTGTCCCAGTCGGCCAGGTCCGCCTCCCAGGCCGGGCTCAGCCCCAGCGCCAGGCCCGCATTGTTCACCAGCACGTCAATCTGGCGCCAGCCTTCGGGCAGGCTGTCCACAAACCCGGCCACGGCGGCCTTGTCGGTCACGTCCAGCGCCACCGGCAGCAGCCGCTCGCCAAGCTCCCCGGCCAGCGCGCGCAGCCGCTCCACCCGCCGCCCGGTGGCGATCACCCTGTGCCCATCAGCCACGAACCGCCGCGCGAACGCCGCGCCAAACCCCGCGCTCGCACCCGTTACCAGAATTGTCTTCATCTCATGCCCCCGCCAAATTCGCGCGTGTAAAATCCACGGTCTTCACCGTGCCGCCAAACGTCACCACGCTCTGGCGCGGCGCCGCCTGGGCGAGCACCTTGCCCCGCCGCAGCACATATAGCCGCTCGGCTGAAATCCGCATCGCCTCCATCGGGTCGGCCGCCTGCAGCACCACCAGGTCCGCGTAGCATCCGGGGGTAATGCCGTAATCCACCAGGTTCATCACCTTGGCGGCGGTCTGCGTCACCCCGGCGAAGCAGGCGAGGATTTCCTCCACCCCCGTCATCTGCCCCACATGCATCGCCATTGCGGCCACCTCCAGCATGTCGTGGCTGCCCATCGGATACCACGGGTCCATCACGCAATCATGCCCGAAGGCCACGTTCACCCCGGCTTCCATCAGTTCCTTCACCCGCGTCATGCCGCGCCGCTTGGGGTAGGTGTCATGCCGTCCCTGCAGGGTGATATTGATCAGCGGATTCGCGATCGCCGCCACCCCCGCCTCGCTGATCAGCGCGATCAGCTTGCTGGCGTAGTAATTGTCCATGCTGTGCATCGAGCTCAGGTGCGACCCCGCGACCCGCCCGCCCAGCCCGTGGCGCACCGTCTCCGCCGCCAGCACCTCCACATGCCGCGACAGCGGATCATCGCTCTCATCGCAATGCATATCCACCGGCAGCCCGCGCTCGGCGGCGATGCGCATCAGCGCCTTCACGCTCAGCGCGCCATCCTGCATGGTGCGCTCGAAATGCGGAATGCCGCCCACCACGTCCACGCCCTTGTCCAGCGCCCGGTGCAGGTTTTCCTCCGCCTTGGCGTGGCGGTAGAACCCATCCTGCGGAAACGCCACAAGCTGAATATCCAGATACGGCTTCATCTCCTCGCGCAGCGCCAGCAGCGCGTCCACCGCCAGCAGCCGGTTGTCGCACACATCCACATGGCTGCGGATCGCCAGCGTCCCGCGTGCCATCGCCCACAGGCAGAGCTGCTTGGCGCGCTCATAAATCGCCTCCTGCGTCAGCGAGGGCTTCAGCTCCCCCCACAGCGCTATGCCCTCCAGCAGCGTGCCTGATCCGTTCATCCGCGGCATGCCGAGCGTGAGCGCGGAGTCCAGATGCAGATGGCTGTCGACGAAGGGCGCGCACACCAGCCGCCCGCGCGCCGCAATTTCGCGTCCCGCCTGCGCCTCCAGCCCCGGCTCCACGGTCACGATCCGCTCGCCCCGCACGCCAATGTCCACATTGTTCCGCCCGTCCGCCAGATTGGCCCCGCGAATGATCAAATCGAGCATGCCGCACCTCCTTTTCCCGCAGATTGGCCGGGCGCCGGTTGCCGTGCAAGCGGCCCGCCGTTACATCTGATTCATGCGCAAAATCCCCCTCCTGGCCCTGGCTGCCCTCACCGCCTGCGCGCTGCCCGGGCGCCAGACCTTCGCCCCCGCGCCGGTGGCGGCCAAGCCCGCGGCAATCGCCGCCACCAGCGCCTTCGCCGGGCGCATCGCGCTGGTCAGCATCGCCCCCGGCACCACCGGCTTCGCCGCCCCCCTGGCCAGCGCCGTGCGCCAGGCCCTCGCCATCAAGCCCACCGCCGCGTTCAGCGTAGTGGCCAAGGCCCCGGCCGGCGCCACGCCCGCCGCTTCCGCCGCCGCCCTGGCGCCGCTCACCCCCCTGGCCGGCGCGGTGGCCAGCGCCATCGCGGCTGATGGCGTGCCCCCCGCGCGCATCATGCTCACCGCCCGCACCGGCGCCGCCGCGCCCGTCATCCTCGTCTTCGTCAAATGAATCTCGCCGCCGCCCTCATGCCGGTCATGCGCCGGCTGGACCCCGAAACCGCGCACAACCTCTCCCTGCGCGCCCTGCGCCTGGGGCTGGCGGGGCGCGATGCCTCACCTGACGACCCCATTCTCGCCACCCCCGCCTTTGGCCGCGTATTGAAAAACCCCATCGGCCTCGCCGCCGGGTTTGACAAAAACGCAGCCGCCCTCACCGCGCTGGGGCGGCTTGGCTTCGGCTTTGTCGAGGCTGGCACCGTCACCCCCCGCCCGCAGCCCGGCAACCCCCGGCCCCGCCTGTTCCGGCTGGAGGAGGATGCCGCCGTCATCAACCGCATGGGCTTCAACAATGCGGGCGTCGAGGCCTTCCTGGCCAATCTGCGCCTGGCGGATCGCACGCGCCTCGCCGTGGGCGCCAATGTCGGCATCAACAAGGAGGGCGCGGACCCCGAGCGCGACTACCCGGCCCTGGTGAACGCCCTCTCCCCGTATGCTGACTATATCACCATCAACATCTCCTCGCCCAACACCCCCGGCCTGCGCGACCTGCAATCCGAATCCCGGCTCACCGCCATCCTCGCGGCCATCACCACGGATAAACCCGTTTTCGTGAAAATCGCGCCGGACCTCCCGCCCGAGGGGCTGGAGGCGGTCATCGCCGTTGCCCTGGCGCGCGGCATCGCCGGGCTCATCATCTCCAACACCACGCTGGCCCGGCCCGCCACCCTGCGCAGCCCGCGCAAGGCCGAGACCGGCGGCCTCTCCGGCGCGCCGCTCTTCGCCCCCTCCACCGCCATGCTGGCCCGCGCGCACGCTCTGTGCGGCGGCCGGCTCACCCTCATCGGCGCGGGCGGCGTCGCCACACCCGAGCAGGCGCTCGCCAAAATCCTCGCCGGCGCCTCGCTGGTGCAGCTCTATACCGGCTTCGCCTATGGCGGCCCGGCGCTCATCCCCGCGCTCAAATCCGGCCTCGCCGCCCTGCTGCGCGCGCGCGGCTTCAGCACCCTCAGCCAGGCCGTGGGGGCCGGGGCATGAGCGGCTTTGGCGCCCTCGCGCAAAATTATGACGGCTTCATCGTCGACCTCTGGGGCGTGGTGCATGACGGGGTGAAGCCCTATCCCGGCGTGCTGGACTGTCTCACCCGCCTGCGCGATGCCGGCAAAACCGTCGTCTTCCTCTCCAACGCGCCGCGCCGCCCCGCCAGCATCGCCGCCACGCTGGGCGCCATGGGCATCGCCCCTTCGCTCTATACCGGCATCATGTCCAGCGGCGAGGCCGTGTATCTCGCCCTGCGCGACCGTACCGGCGAGTTCGCCCCCCTCGGCCGCAAGCTCTACCATCTCGGCCCCCCGCGTGACCGTGGCGTGTTCGACACCCTGCCCCTCGAACAGGTGGACGACCCCGCCGCCGCCGATTTCCTGCTCAACACCGGGCCGGATGACGTGCTCGGCCCGCAGGACCCGGAGCTTTACACCCCCGTGCTCACCGCCGCCCTGCGCGCGGGCATCCCCATGGTCTGCGCCAACCCTGATCTTGAAGTCGTGCGTGACGGCGCGCGCATCATCTGCGCCGGGCTGCTGGCTGAATATTACAAGGCTGGCGGCGGCGTGGTCATCCAGCGCGGCAAGCCGGACCCGGCGATCTACCCCCCCACCCTCGCCATGCTCGGCACCCCGCCCGCGCGCACCCTCGCGGTGGGTGATTCCCTGCGGACTGACATCGCGGGCGCCAAGGCCGCGGGCATCGCCTCCTGCTGGGTGCTCTCCGGCATCCACGCCCTGCACCCCGAGGCCGCCCCGCGGGAAGCCACGCAGCTGGGCCTCGCCCCCATCGCCATCCTCCCCGGTTTCAGCTGGTAACGCCGCCGCCGTCATCCTCCCTTAACTTTTCGCGCTTTATAAAACGGCCAGCTGAACAACGGTTACGGATCGGTTTTATAAATGAGCATCAGGGACTGGGTTGATAGCGGTGACAACGCGGCGGCTCTGCGCGCGCTGAAAAAATCCTTCGCGGTGATCGAGTTTGACACCAGCGGCAAAATCATCACCGCGAATGAGAGCTTTTGCGCCATCACCGGCTACGCGCTGGGTGAGCTGCGCGGCAAGCACCACAGCATGCTGGTGGAGCCTGAGTATGCCCGCTCCGACGCCTATCAGGAATTCTGGCGCCACCTCAAAAAAGGCATGTTCGAATCTGGCGATTTCCGCCGCATCGGCCGTGACGGGCAGGTCGTCTGGCTGCAGGCGTCATACACGCCGGTCATCGTGGGGGCCGGCCATGTCCGCAAAATCATCAAGCTGGCGCTGGATGTTACCAAAAGCAAGGAGGTGGCGGCACGCCATGCCAGCCTGCTGGAGGCCATCTCCCGCTCCCAGGCGATGGTTGAATTCAGCCTTGACGGCGTGATCCTCGGCGCCAATGAGAATTTCCTGCGCATCATGGGCTACAGCCTGGAGGAAATCGTCGGCCATAAGCACGCCATGTTCGTGCAGCCGGGCTATGCCGCCAGCACGGCGTATCAGGAATTCTGGGCGCATCTGCGCAAGGGTGAATTTTTCTCCGATGAGTTCAACCGCACCGGCAAGAACGGCCGCACTGTCTGGCTCCAGGGGAGCTATAATCCGGTCTTCGCTGACACCGGCAAGCTCACCAGCGTCATAAAATTCGCGACCGACCTGACCGAGCGGATGGAACAGGTCGCCATTGTCGGCGCCTCCATGTCCCGCCTGGCGGCGGGGGACCTGGAAGCGCGGATCACTGAAACCCTCATGCCCTCGCTGGATCAATTGCGGGTTGACTTCAACGAGGCGGCCACGGCGCTGCAATCGGCGCTGCAGAAAGTCTCCGGCGCGGCGTTCACCATCCAGTCCGCAACCGGTGAAATCACCACCGCCGCGCGCGATCTCTCCCGCCGTACCGAGCAGCAGGCCGCCAGCCTGGAGGAAACCGCCGCCGCGCTGGACCAGATAACCGCCACGGTGCAAAAAACCGCCGGCGGCGCCCAGAATGCGCGCAAAATCGTCGCCACGGCCACCAGCGATGCCGAAAAATCCGGAGATATCGTGCGCCACGCCGTCGCCGCGATGGACGGGATCGAGACAAGCTCGCGCGAAATCGGCCAGATCATCGGCGTCATTGACGAAATCGCCTTCCAGACCAACCTGCTCGCCCTCAATGCCGGGGTGGAGGCCGCGCGCGCCGGCGATGCCGGGCGCGGCTTCGCCGTCGTCGCCTCCGAGGTCCGCGCCCTGGCGCAACGCTCGGCCGAGGCCGCCAAGGAGATCAAGCGGCTCATCACCACCTCGGGCCGTCAGGTGGCTGATGGCGTCAGCCTGGTGGGCGATGCCGGCGGCGCGCTGGAGCGCATTGCCCGGCAGGTCGGCGAGATCAACATCGTGGTGGCCGAAATCGCGGCGAGCGCCCAGGAGCAGGCGGCGGGCCTCAGCCAGGTGAACACCGCCGTCAACCAGATGGACCAGATGACCCAGCAGAACGCCGCCATGGTCGAGCAGACCACCGCCGTGAGCGAGCAGCTGGCGCATGAGGGGGATGATCTGGGGCGGCTGATCTCCCGCTTCAAACTGGGCCGCGCCGCACCCGCCGCCACGCCAAAAATCCAGCCCCCGCCAGTATCTTTAAAAACCAAACCCGCCCCCGCGCCGCGCCGCGCCACGGCCTGCGCCACCGTGTCATGACAGGCTGGTGTGCATATTCGTTGCTTTTCCGCACCAAATCCGCACAAATTGGGGTGCAAGCAAAAAATAAAACATAATTAACAGTATGTTATTATGCTTTTTCCGCCGATGCTCCACGTGGAGCATCGGCGCCGTCTCCACGCCTCACGCCTTGGAAAGCGCGTCAAACCCCTGCAAGCGCTTCACCAGCGCCGCCATCTGGTCCAGCGGAATCATGTTCGGCCCGTCGGAGGGGGCATTATCCGGGTCCTGATGGCATTCAATGAACACCGCCGCGCAGCCGACCGCCAGCGCCGCGCGCGCCAGCACCGGGGCAAAGCGCCGCTCCCCGCCCGAGGATGTGCCCATGCCGCCCGGCTGCTGCACGGAATGCGTGGCGTCGAACACCACCGGGTAGCCGGTCTCGGCCATGATCGGGAGTGAGCGCATGTCGCTCACCAGCGTGTTGTAGCCAAAGCTCGCCCCGCGCTCGCAGAGCATGATCTTCTCATTCCCCGTGCTGGCGATTTTGGCGGCGACGTTCTTCATATCCCAAGGTGCCAGAAACTGCCCCTTTTTCACGTTGATCGCCTTGCCCGTGGCGCCAGCGGCCAGCAGCAGGTCGGTCTGGCGGCACAAAAAAGCGGGGATCTGCAAAACATCCACCACCTCGCCCACCGGGCCGCACTGCGCCGCGTCATGCACGTCGGTCAGCACCGGGAGGCCGAAAACCTCGCGCACCTCGGCCAGAATCTTCAACCCCTCCGCCATGCCGATGCCCCGCGCCGCGCTGGCGGAGGTGCGGTTGGCTTTATCAAAGCTGGATTTATAAATCACGCCGATGCCAAGCTCACGCGCCAGCCCGGCCAGCACGCCGGCAACCTCCATCGTGTGCGCGCGCGACTCGATCTGGCACGGTCCCGCGATCAGCGTGAAGGGCAGATCATTGCCGATTGTCAGATTGCCGACGGAAACATGCTTCATACCAGCCTCGACTGCGCCACGGCGGCGGCGATAAAGCCCTTGAACAGCGGATGCGGGTCAAACGGCTTGGATTTCAGCTCCGGATGATACTGCACGCCGATGAACCAGGGATGGTCCGGATATTCGACGATTTCAGGCAGCACGCCATCAGGCGAGAGACCGGAGAAGCGGAGCCCGGCGGCTTCCAGCGGCTCGCGGAAATGGATGTTCACCTCATAACGGTGCCGGTGGCGCTCGGAAATCTGCGCCGCCCCGTCATAAACCTCGCGCACCAGTGAGCCTGCGGCAAGTGCGGCGGGGAAGGCGCCGAGCCGCATGGTGCCGCCAAGGTCGCCCCCGGCGCGGCGGCGCTCGATATCATTGCCGCGCGCCCATTCGGTGAGCAGGCCGACAATGGGGATCTCGCAGGCGCCAAACTCGGTGGAGGAGGCGCCCGCCATTCCGGCCAGGTTGCGCGCCGCCTCTATCACGGCCATCTGCATGCCAAAACATATGCCCAGGAACGGCACCTTGCGCTCCCGCGCGAAGCGCACGGCCTCGATCTTGCCCTGCGTGCCGCGCTCACCAAAGCCGCCGGGCACCAGAATGCCATGCACCCCATCGAGCTGCTGCACGGTGTTGGGCTGCTCGAAGACCTCCGAATCCACCCAGTCCAGCCGCACCCGCACCTTGTTGGCGATGCCGCCATGCGCCAGGGCCTCGGCCAGGGATTTATAGCTGTCCAGCAAATTCGTGTATTTGCCCACCACGGCGATGCGGACCTCGCCCTCTGGGGCGCGCACGGTCTCCACGATGCGCCGCCAGCGGCTCAGGTCCGGCTCGGTCTCAAAGGGCAGGCCGAAATGGCGCAGCGCCTCACGGTCCATCCCCGCCTCATGATACGAGATCGGCACGGCGTAGATCGTGTTCACATCCAGCGCCGGGATCACCGCCTCAGCCCGCACGTTGCAGAAGCTGGCGATCTTGCGCCGCTCGTTCTCGGGGATCTCCCGGTCGCAACGGCAGATGAGCATCTGCGGCTGGATGCCGACATTGAGCAGCTCCTTCACCGAATGCTGGGTCGGCTTGGTCTTCAGCTCACCGGCGGAGGGGATGTAGGGCACCAGCGTGAGATGCACGAACATCGCGCGTTCGGGGGTCAGCTCGTTGCCGAGCTGGCGGATGGCCTCCAGGAAGGGCAGGCTCTCAATATCGCCGACCGTGCCGCCGATTTCCACCAGTACAAAGTCAAACTGTTCAGACTCGCGCAGCACCACGTCCTTTATGGCGTCGGTGATATGCGGGATCACCTGCACGGTGGCACCCAGATAATCGCCGCGCCGCTCCTTGGCGATGACATCGGAGTAGATTTTGCCGGTGGTGGCATTGTCGAGCTTGTTGGCGGCCACGCCGGTGAAGCGCTCATAATGGCCGAGGTCCAGGTCGGTCTCCGCCCCGTCATCGGTCACGAATACCTCACCATGCTGGTAGGGGCTCATCGTGCCGGGATCGACGTTGAGATAAGGGTCCAGCTTGCGCAGGCGCACGGAATAACCGCGGGCCTGGAGCAAAGCGCCAAGTGCCGCCGAGGCGATACCCTTACCGAGGGAAGAGACCACGCCGCCGGTGATGAATACAAACCGCGTCATGGAATCCAATCATACATGAAGAGGGATGAAAAAAGCGAGAGGGGAAAACAGCCGCGCGGCGGTATGGCAGCCCCGCGCGGCGATATGGTGGGCCTTACGGCGCCGGCGCGCTGGGCGCCGCCGGGGCGGGCAGGGCGTCAGCCGGGGTTTGCGGCAGGCTGGGGGCCACCGGCACCGAGGCGGGCGCGGGCACGGTCGGGGTGCTCTGGGCCGGGGCGTTGAGAATGGCGGCGCTGTTCTGGCTGCTGCCGCCCTTATAGAGCATGGCGAGCGAGAGCGAGAGCACGAAGAAGGCGGTGCCCAGAATCGCGGTGGCGCGGGTGAGCAGGTTGGCGGTGCCGCGCCCGGACATGAAGCTGCCCATGCCCTGGCCGCCACCAAGGCCGAGGCCGCCGCCTTCGGAACGCTGGATCAGCACCACGCCGATGAGCGCGATGGTGACGAAGACGTGCAGCACGAGGAGAACTTTAATCATGGCGACCTTTGAGGAAACTGTTCCGCGGCTTCTAGCCGCAGGGCGCGCCCGCAGCAATGGCCAGCAGATCTTCCGCCCGCAGGCTGGCCCCGCCGACCAGCGCGCCCCCCACCTCGGGCAGGGCGAGCAGGCTGGCGGCGTTGCCGGGCTTGACCGAGCCGCCATAGAGAATTTTTACCCCAGCACCCGCCTCGCCAAGGTGGCGCAGCAGCGCCGCGCGGATGGCCGCGTGCATGGCGGCGACATCGTCCTCGGTCGGGGTGCGCCCGGTGCCGATCGCCCAGATCGGCTCATAGGCCACCACGCCGCTGAAATTCTGCGGCAGGCTGTGGACCAGCTGGCTGCGCACCGCGGCCTCGGCGTCCTTGGCGTCGCGCTGGGCCTCGCTCTCGCCGGTGCAGACGATGGGGATGAGCCCGGCGGCGGTGGCGGCGGCCACCTTGGCGGCGACATCGGCATTGGTCTCGCCGTGGTTCTCGCGCCGCTCGGAATGGCCGAGGATGACATATTGTGCACCGGCTTCATGCAGCATCGCGGCGGAAACATCACCGGTATGCGCGCCTTGCGGGGACGGCGCACAATCCTGCCCACCAAGGGCCACCGCGCTGCCTTTGAGTGCAGAATTGAAGCGGTCCAGCAGGGTGAAAGGCGGGCAGACCAGCAGCTCCACATGCGGCGGGGCTTGCCGGATGGCGGCGGCGTAGTCGGCCACTTCCGCCAGTTTTCCATGCATTTTCCAGTTTCCTGCAATAAGTTGCCGCATTTTTCCCTCCGGTTTGGCCGCTGAAATGATGTATGCTGCTATGCAGCAAAAAAAGCTTGATTTGTTATGCCGCAATGCAACATGGTTTGATCAAAGTTAAGGAGTACAGACCATGTTGGCATTTTTGAGCATTTTCGCGCTGGCGGTTGCCGCGCTTCTGGTTGTGCAGGTGATGGACGTTGAGTGCGCCAAGCCGCGCGTGCGCCGTGGCAAGGTCACGCGGGCGGCCCCGGCGGCGCTGTTTTCCGGCCTTCTGGCGGGGTTGCGCTAAGCCTGGGCACCGCGCGGCGGCTGGTCTGCCGGCGGTTCCGGCATGTTTGGCCGTTGAGTGCGCTTATGACGATGATCCTTCCCCGCAATTGCCCAGTTCTGGACGCCTAGCTATAGAGGCGAGGGTTTGGGGTAAATAGGGCCGATGATCGTCTGGGTGCGGAAGTTACTGGATAACTGGGTTGCGCGGGTTTTTTTCGCGCTGCTGGTGATTGGCTTTGTGTTCTGGGGCATCTCCAATGTCACCACGCTGATCGGCAGCAACACCGCCGTGGCGCGGGTGGATGGGCGGCAGATCGATATTTCCGTGGTGCAGGCGGCCTACCAGCGCGCGCTGAACCAGGCCGCCCAGAGCGGGCAGGGCCAGCCGGATCTCGCCACGCGCCGCCAGCTTGCCCTTGGCGCGCTCTCTGACGTGCTGCGCCAGCAGGTGATGCGCGATGAGCAGCGCAGCCTGGGCGTGGTGGTGCCCAACAGCGCGGTGCGCGCCATGATCGACGGGATTCCCGCCTTCCAGACCAACGGCGCGTTCGATGAGCAGAAGTTCGACCAGGTGCTGGCGCAGAACAACGCCACGCCGGATGAGTTCATCGGCCAGGTGCAGGACGATATCGCCCAGGGGCAGATGCTGGGGGCGATTTTGGGCGGGGTTGCGCCGCCCGGCGAGCTGCTGCGGCAGCTTTTCAGCTATATCGCGGAGCAGCGCTTCGCCGCGGTGGTGAATATCCCCTTCGCCGCGCAGCCAGCGCCCAAGCCGCCGGCCGATGCTGTGCTGCAACGCTTCTGGCAGAATAATCAGTCCCTGTTCACCACGCCGGAGATGCGCACGGCGAAGATCGTGATTCTCGCCCCCGCCTTGCTGGCCCCGCGCGAAGAGGTGGCGCAGGCGGATCTGGACGCGGCCTATGCCCGCGCCGCCGCCGCCGCACCGCCGGCCGTGCCGCAGCGCAGCGTGCAGGTGATATCGGTCGGCAATCTCGCCGCGTCCTCGCGCCTGGAGGCGGCCTGGAAGCATGGCGAGAGCTGGGCGCGGATGCAGGCGATGGCCAAGCGCTTCGACGCCAGCACCATTGAGCTGAAGGCGGCCAAGCAGGTGGAAATTCCCTCGCCGACGCTGGCCGCCGCCGTGTTCGCCGCCACGCCCGGCCAGGTGAACGGCCCGGTGGCCGGGACCGATGGGATGTATGTGTTCAAGGTAACGGATGTGAGCGCCACCGGCACCGATGCGGCGGCCCTGCGCGCCCAGGTGCTGCAAAGCCTGCAAATGCAGAAGGCGCAGGCGGACGTGGCGCAGGATGTGGATAATCTGCAGGACGCGCTGGCCGGGCAGACGCCGCTGGACCAGCTGCCGGGCAATTTGGGCCTGACCGCGGTGGAAGGCACGCTGGATGCCGGCGGCAACGCGCCCGATGGCACGCCGGCGCCGATTCCCGGCGGGGCGGCGCTGCGGGCGGCGATTGTGAAGGCGGTGTTCGCCGCCCACCCCGGCGACCCGGCGCAGCTGACCAATGGGCCGGATGGCAGCTACTTCGCGCTGACGGTGAGCAAGGTGACACCGCCGGCCGTGCGGCCCTTCGCGCAGGCGCGGGCGGATGTGCTGAGCGCCTGGACGCGCCAGCAGGTGGTGCGCGAGGCCGAGGTGCAGGCGGCGGCGCTGATGCACGCGGTGAACCAGGGGCAGAAACTGGCGGACGCGGCCAAGGCCATCGGCCAGGATGTGAGCATGACCCAGGGCTTCACCCGCGCGGTGCCGCCCGCCGGGCTGCCGGCCCAGCTGGTGCCGGTGCTGTTCACCATGCAGCCGGGCCAGGCGACGATGCAGCAGACGGCGAGCGGCTTTAGCGTGGCGGTGCTGGTGAACAGCGTGCAGCCGGACCCGGCGGCCGACCCGGCCGATTATGCCCGCCTGCAGGCGGCAATGACGAAGCAATTGCAAAACGACGCCGGGGAGAGTTTGCTGAACGGGTTGCAGGCGCGCGACAAGGTGAGCATTGACCAGCAGCTGCTCGCGCAGATTTATCAGTGACGACATGAGTGATTGAAGGACTATGAACGCAATTTCACCAGACCGCTTTGAAGAGTTTCGTGCCGCCTATGAGCAGGGACGCGGCGCGCTGGTCTGGCGGCACGGCATCGCCGATCTGCTGACGCCGGTGGCCGCGTTCATGAAGGCGGCGCATGGGCAGCCTTATTCCTTTCTGCTGGAAAGTGTTGAGGGCGGCACCGCGCGCGGACGCTATTCGGTGATCGGCATGGCGCCAGACCTGATCTGGCGCTGCGAGAGGGGGGTTGCCAGCATCAACCGTGACGCGCGCGGCGAGGCGGGGGAATTTCTGCCGGTGGGGGATCCGCCGCTGGAGAGCCTGCGCGACCTGATCGCGGAGACGAAGCTGCATGTGCCCGAAGGGCTGCCGCCGATGACGGGCGGGCTTTCGGGCTATCTGGGCTATGACATGGTGCGGTTGATGGAGGAGCTGCCGGAGACCAAGCCGGATGTGCTGGGAATCCCCGACGGAGTGCTGGTGCGCCCGGGCGTGTTCATCATATTCGATGGCGTGACCGATGAGATGACGCTGGCGGCGCCGGTATATCCGCGCGCGGGGATGAGCGCGGCCTCGGCCTATGCGGCGGCGGAGCTGCGGCTGAACAATGTGGCCAAGGCGCTGGAGCAGCCGGTGCCCAAGCTGGTGGGCAGCCTTGAGGGGCCGCTGGAGCAGAGCTGCAACATGGACAAGGACGAGTTCCTGACCATGGTGGAGACGGCGAAGAATTATATCCGCGCCGGGGATGTGTTCCAGGTGGTGCCGAGCCAGCGTTTCGAGGCCAAGTTCTCGCTGCCGCCCTTCGCGCTGTATCGCAGCCTGCGGCGGGTGAATCCGGCGCCGTTCCTGTTCTATCTGGATTTTGGCGATTTCGTCGCCGTGGGGTCCAGCCCGGAGATTCTGGTGCGGCTGCGCGATGGGGTGGTGACCATCCGCCCGCTGGCCGGAACGCGCCGGCGCGGCATGAACAAGGCGGATGATATGGCGCTGGAGGCCGAGCTGCTGGCCGACCCGAAGGAGCGGGCGGAGCATCTGATGCTGCTCGACCTGGGGCGCAACGATGTGGGGCGGGTTGCGCAGATCGGCTCGGTGAAGGTGGTGGAGAGCTTCGCGGTTGAGCGGTTCTCGCATGTGATGCATCTCTCCTCGACGGTCGAGGGCCGGGTGCGCCCGGAATGCGACCAGCTGGACGTGCTGATCGCCGGGTTTCCGGCGGGCACGCTCTCCGGCGCGCCGAAGGTGCGGGCGATGGAGATCATCGAGGAGCTGGAGCCTTCGCGGCGCGGGCTGTATGCGGGGTGCATCGGCTATTTCGCCCCCAACGGCACCATGGATACCTGCATCGGCCTGCGCACGGCGGTGCTGAAGGATGGTGTGATGTATGTGCAGTCCGGCGTGGGGGTGGTGGCGGATTCCGACCCCGAGGCGGAATATGCCGAGAGCGTGCAAAAGGCCCGCGCGCTGTTCCGCGCGGCGGAAGACGCGGTGCGTTACGTGACCGCGCCGGAGCAAATGCCATGATTCTGCTGATTGATAATTACGACAGCTTCACCTTCAACCTCGTGCATTTCCTGGGCGATCTGGGCGCGGCGTGCGTGGTGAAGCGCAATGACGCGCTGAGCGTGGATGAGGCGATGGCGCTGCGGCCGGAGGCGATTGTGCTCTCGCCGGGGCCGTGCACGCCCAACGAGGCGGGGATTTGCGTGGAGCTGGTGCGCGCGGCGGCGGGGAAGATACCGCTGCTGGGGGTCTGCCTGGGGCACCAGGCGATCGGCCAGGCCTTTGGCGGCAAGGTGGTGCGCGCGCCGGAGCCGGTGCACGGCAAGACCAGCCCGGTTTATCATGAGAACAGCGACCTGTTCGCCGGGCTGCCGAACCCCTTCACCGCGACGCGCTATCATTCGCTGATCGTGAAACGCTCCGACCTGCCGGAGGAGCTGGTGGTGACGGCGTTCACCCAGGATGGGATCATCATGGGGCTGCGGCATGCGACCTTGCCGGTATATGGCGTGCAGTTCCACCCCGAGAGCATCGCGACCAGCCATGGGCATGATATTCTGAGGAATTTCCTCAGGCTCGCGGGCGAATTCAACGAGCCGAAGCAGGCGGCATGACGGCCATGCTGAAGCCGGTGCTGGCGCGCCTGGGGCGCGGCGAGACGTTGGGGGTGGCCGACGCGCAAGAGGCGTTTGGCGTGGTGATGGACGGGCTGGGCACGCCCGCGCAAATTGGCGGCATGCTGATGGCGATGCGGGTGCGCGGCGAGACGGTGGCGGAGCTGACCGGAGCGGTGACGGCGATGCGCGCGCGCATGACGCCGGTGCAGGCCCCCGCTGACGCCATGGATGTGTGCGGCACCGGCGGCGATGGCGCGGCGAGCCTGAATATTTCCACCGCCGTGACCTTTGTGCTGGCGGCCTGCGGGGTGAAGGTGGCCAAGCATGGCAACCGCGCGCTCTCCTCAAAGGCCGGCGGGGCGGATGTGCTGATGGCGCTGGGGGTGAATATCGAGCCGCCGATGGCGCGGCTGAGCGGGATTCTGGCGGAGGTGGGCTGCGTGTTTCTGTTCGCGCCGCGCCACCATCCGGCGCTGCGGCATGCCGCGCCGGTGCGGGTGGAGCTTGGCACGCGCACGATCTTCAACCTGACTGGGCCGATGGCCAACCCGGCGGGGGTGAAGCGGCAGCTGATAGGGGTGTTTGACCCGGCATGGCTGCGCCCGGTGGCGGAGACGCTGCGCGACCTGGGCACCGAGACCGCCTGGGTGGTGCACAGCCTGGGGCTGGATGAGCTGACTCTGGCGGGCGAAAGCCGGGTGGCGGCGCTGAAGGACGGCGAGATTAGCGAATTTTGCGTGACGGCGGCCGATGCCGGGCTGGCGCCGGTGCCGCTGGAGGCGATAAAAGGCGGCGATGCGGCGGAAAACGCGGCGGCGCTGCGGGCAATGCTGGAAGGCGCGCGCGGCGGCTACCGGGACACCATATTGTTCAACACCGCGGCGGCGCTGATTGTGGCGGGCGTGGTGCGCGATTTGCCGGATGGCGTGGCCAGGGCGGCGGCGGCGATTGATTCCGGCGCCGCGCTGCGCGTGCTGGAGACACTGAAAACAGCCTCCGAGGGGCGGGATTTTGTTAAATGAGTTCGATGGTGATTGAGGACGATATTCTGGCGAAGATCTGCGCGGACAAGCGCGGCGAGGTGGCGCGCAGGCAGGCCGTGACGAGCACCGAGGAGCTGAAGCGCCAGATCAGGGATGTGGAAAAGCCGCGCGGCTTTGGCCGGGCGCTGATGGATGCCGCGGCCGCCGGGCGGCCGGGGCTGATTGCCGAGATCAAGAAGGCGTCGCCCTCGGGCGGGTTGATCCGCGAGGACTTTGATCCGGCCGGGCTGGCGCGCGCTTATGCCGCGGGCGGGGCCGTGTGCCTTTCGGTGCTGACCGACCAGCCTTATTTCGAGGGCAGCCCGGAGCATTTGAAGGCGGCGCGCGAGGCGGTGAAGCTGCCGGTGCTGCGCAAGGATTTCATCCTGGACCCGTGGCAGGTTTATGAGAGCCGGGCGATGGGGGCGGATTGTATTCTGCTGATCATGGCGGCGCTGAGCGACGAGCAGGCGCGCGACCTGGAAGAGCTGGCCCGCGCGCTGGACATGGACGTGCTGGTGGAGGTGCATGACGAGGCGGAGCTGCGGCGCGCGCTTGGGCTGCGCTCGGTGCTGGTGGGGGTGAACAACCGTGACCTGCGGACCATGGTGACCACCCTGGAGACGACCGAGAAGCTCTCCTGCCTGTGCCCGCCGGACCGGTTCGTGATTTCGGAATCGGGGATAAAGACTCACGAGGACGTGCTGCGGCTGCGCAAGGTGTGCGTGAGCGGGTTTCTGGTTGGCGAATCGCTGATGCGCCAGGCGGATGTGAGTGCCGCCGTGCACAAGCTGCTGGGGACGGGGTGAGCCGGCTTACGCATATAGATGAGGCCGGGGCGGCGCGCATGGTCGATGTTTCGGCCAAGCCAGAAAGCCTGCGCGAGGCGGTGGCCCGGGGCCGGGTGGCGATGCGGGCGGAAACGCTGGCGCTGATACGCGACAACAAGGCGGGCAAGGGCGATGTGCTGGCGGCGGCGCGGCTGGCCGGGATTATGGCCGCCAAGCGCACGGCGGAGCTGATTCCGCTGTGCCATCCGCTGCCGCTCGCGGCCGTGGCGGTGGAGCTGGAGCTGGGCGAGGCGGCGGTGGACATTACCGCGCGCGTGCGCACCACCGGGCGCACCGGCGTGGAGATGGAGGCGCTGACGGCGGTGAGCGTGGCGGCGCTGACGGTGTATGACATGGTGAAGGCGGTGGACCGGGGCATGCGCATAGAGGCGGTGCGCGTGGTGCGCAAAACGGGCGGAAAATCAGGCGATTTCACGCAGGATTGAGGACGCGGCGCATAACGCGCTTGACGGACGCGGAAGAACCAAACTAGAACATTTGCCGAGTTGGCGTTTTGTTCCTGCTCTGACGCGCCGCACCGGAGGCTTTGATGCTGACCACGAAACAACATGAACTGCTGGTCTTCATAGACAAGCATTTGCGCCAGACCGGGTGCAGCCCGAGTTTCGAGGAAATGAAGGAGGCGCTGGATCTGCGCTCCAAATCGGGCATTCACCGGCTGATAACGGCGCTGGAGGAGCGCGGGTTTTTGAAGCGGCACAAGCACCGGGCGCGGGCGCTGGAGGTGGTGCGGCTCTCGGAGGACATGGCGCCGCAGGTGGCGCCGGCGCGGTTCTCGCCGAATGTGATAAAGGGGGATTTTTCGCCCCGCCTGGCGGGCGCGCGGGCGGCGAGCGTGGCGGGCGCGGTTTCGCTGCCGCTTTATGGCAAGATCGCCGCGGGGCTGCCGATTGAGGCGCTGCGCGATGAGGCCGAGGAGATAGAGGTGCCGGTGGCGCTGATCGGCACGGGGGAGCATTTCGCCCTGCTGGTGGAGGGCGACTCGATGATAGAGGCGGGAATCCTGGATGGGGACACCGTGATCATCCGCCGCGGCGAGACGGCGGAGAACGGGCAGATTATCGTGGCGCTGGTGGATGAAAATGAGGTGACGCTGAAGCGGCTGCGCCGGCGGGGCAATTCCATAGCGCTGGAGCCGGCGAACACGCGCTATGAGACGAAAATTCTGCCGGCGGAGCGGGTGAAGGTGCAGGGCCGGCTGGTGGCGCTGCTGCGCCAGTACTGAAGGGGGCGGGCGGCGGCGCCCGTGCCGCCATATTCTTGGCCTTTTCTCGTCATAAACAGGACAGGGGGCGCGTTTACCTTCATAAGGGAATGAAGCTCTCTGTTTGGTGAAGGGGTTTGCGATGAAAAGAAGAAAAGCGGGACTGGTCGGCGCGCTGGCCGGGTTGGCCGCGATGGGGGGTGCGAGCGCGCAGGCCGCCAGCCACACCGGCGCGATGCCGCCCGAGCCCATGCAGATCACGTCCTATTCCGATCTGCTCAGGCCTGTTCCGAATGCGGTGGAGCTGTTGCGGGCGCATGACGCGCTGCTGCGGGCGCGGGCCGGCGAGATGCAGGCGCGGGGGATGAACGTGCAGTATTATGAGGGGGATGACCACCACCATCATCACCATCATCACCAGGATTATTATCCGCCGCCGCCGCCACCCGACTATTACCCGCCGCCGCCGCCCCCGCCGGTATATTATCCGCCACCGCCGCCGCCGGAGCACCACCACCATCATCAAGGTGGTGTCATGATCGTGGTGCCGGGGCTGGGCATACAGCTGAATTAGGGACTGTTTTAAACGGTTTCTCTTATAAAATATTGAAATTATTAAAAATTTTTGCGGGGTTTGGGGAGCTTTTTATAAAAAGCTCCCCAAGGGTCTGGCCCTTTTTTGTAAAAAAGGGCCAGGCCCCAAAAAACTTTTGAGAATTATTCTTTTTTCACTAGGCCGGCGGGCGGGTTATTCGTCGTCCGCTGCGCGGTCTCGCGCGCGGGCGGCGCCGAGGATGTGGCGGTAGGTGCCGTCAAAAATCGTGTTGGTGGAGGATTTCCAGCGGGAATCCTGGGCCAGGGTGTCGCGGCTGGCGTGGATGCGCCGGCTTTGCATCTCGCGCTCGGCGGCTTCCTCCAGGTCCATCGGCACCAGCTCGAAATCAGGTTCGGCGGGGACGATGCAGATTTGCATGAACGGCTCACCGGGGCGGAAGATGTGCACGCCGCCCGCGGGCGGGGCCTTGAAGACCACGAATGAGATCATCGGCCACCATTCGGTGCGCAGCAGGGCGGGGACGGCGATCGGCACGTCGTTTTGCGTGCTCGTGTAGAAGCGGGGGTGCGGCTCGGTGCGCACGGCGAGGCCGGGTGGGGCCTTGAGGTCCAGCAGGAGCTGGTAGGTGTAATATTCCTCGCCAAAGGCGCGGAAGGGCGGCCATTGCACGCCGGTTTGCGGGTTGGGGCCGAAATCGCCATCAAAGACGAACTGGCCCTCGCGCCGGGAGACGCGCAGCTCATTGTCGTAAGGGTAGAAGATTTCAATGCCGGACTGCGCGCCCTCGATGAAGGGAAGGCAGTGCCAGGCCTGCTCATGCGCGCCGTCGCGCCGGGGCTCCTTGGCGCCGGCCCAGCCCGGGACTTCGATCTTCGTGCGCCGGGGGGCGAGGCGCGGTGAGAACAGCCGGTATTTGATGGGTGTCATGATGGTCCCGCCTTATGCAGCCGCTGGCCGTGCGCGACCGTGGGCAGGGGTTAGATTTGTCCGGTGGCTCGGTGGTTTCAATAGGTTTTTTTCAGCGCCTTGTTCTTGCGGCGGCGCTCCTGCTCGTTGGGTTTGGCGCCGGGCGGGCGGGCGGGGCGGGCAAAGGCGGGTTTTTCCGGGCGCGGGCCTTGGGGGCGCGGCGGTGCCTCGG
>JAKBAQ010000176.1 GCA_021808985.1 Pseudomonadota bacterium | reverse complement strand
ACCCCGCTTCGGTGCTCGCCTTCGTCGATTTCCAGAACGATTCGACCGCCAAGGACATCAAGCTCGCCATCAGCGAGGGGCTGCGCTCGATCGAACATATCAAGCGCTACACCACCACCGGCATGGCAACCGACCAGGGCAAGATCTCGAACATGAACGCGCTTGGCATCGCGACCGATGTTCTCGCCCGCCCGGTCGCGCAGATCGGCACCACCACCTTCCGCATGCCCTACACCCCAACAACCTTCGGCGCATTCGCCGGCTATGCCCGGGGCGATCTCTTCGACACCGTCCGCCGCACGCCCATACATCACTGGGCCGAAGCGCAGGACGCCGTGTTCGAGGATGTGAGCCTGTGGAAGCGCGCCCGCTATTTCCCGCAGGGGCGCGAGGACATGCACCAGGCCGTGGCGCGCGAGTGCCGCGCCGTGCGCGCCGCCGCCGGCATTTTCGATGCCTCGACGCTGGGCAAGATCGAAGTGGTCGGCCCCGATGCGGCGGAGTTCCTCAACCGCATGTATGTGAACGCCTGGAGTAAGCTCAAGCCCGGGCGGCTGCGCTACGGCCTGCTGCTGCGCGAGGATGGCTTCATCCTCGATGACGGGGTGATCGGCCGGATGAGCGATGAGTGCTTCCACGTCACCACCACCACCGGCGGCGCCGCGCGGGTGCTCACCATGATGGAGGATTACCGCCAGACTGAATTCCCCGAATTGAAGGTATGGCTGACCTCGACCACCGAGCAATGGGCGGTGATCGCGCTGCAAGGCCCCAAGGCGCGCGAGATTCTCGCCCCCTTCGTGGAAGGTGCCGATATTTCACACGCCGCGATGCCGCATATGAGCGTGGTGGAATGCCGCGTCGCCGGGGTGCCCGCGCGGCTGTTCCGTGTCAGCTTCACCGGCGAGCTGGGTTTTGAGATCAACGTCCCCGCTGATTACGGCCGCGCCGTATGGGAGGCGATCTTCGCCGCCGGCCAGCCTGCCGGTCTGGTGGCCTACGGCACGGAAACCATGCACGTGCTGCGCGCCGAGAAGGGCTACATCATCGTCGGCCAGGAAACCGACGGCACGGTAACCCCTGACGATGCCGGGCTCAGCTGGGCCATCGGCAAGGCAAAGCCTGACTTTGTGGGCAAGCGCGCCCTGGCCCGCGCCGGCATGGGCGAGGGCGTGCAGCGCAAGCAGCTGGTCGGCCTGCTCACTGACGATCCAGGGATTGTGCTGGAAGAAGGCGCGCAGCTGGTCGCCGATCCGGCGCAGCCGCCGCCGATGACAATGCTGGGCCACGTCACCTCCTCTTATTGGAGCGCCACGCTCAACCGCTCCATGGCGCTGGCCCTGGTTAAAAATGGCCGCGCCCGCATTGGCGAAACGCTCCATGTGCCAATGCCTGACCGGGTGATCCGCGTAACCATCACCGGGCCGGTTTTTTATGATGTTGAAGGGATCAAGCTGGATGGCTGAAACAATGACGCGCCTGCACCCGCTGGACGCGGTTAAAACCCTGGCGGACCCGCATTTGCAGGCGCAGGGGCCGATGGGCCGGTTCTCCCTGCGCCTGGCGGGCAACGCCGCGCCGCCGCCGCTCGGCGCATTGGGGCTGAGCCTGCCGCTGGAGCCATGCCGCGCCGCGCAGTCGGAAATCGCCGCCGCCCTCTGGCTGGGGCCGGGCGAGTGGCTGCTGCTCACCGCGCCGGAGCGCGCATCGGCGGTTGAGGCCGCGCTGCGCGCCGAGCTTGCGGGCCAGGCATTCTCCCTGGTTGATATCAGCCACCGCCAAACCGGCCTCAGCCTCTCCGGCCCGCGCGCCGCGCAACGCCTCAACGCCGGTTGCCCGCTGGACCTTGACCCGGCGAGCTTCCCCGTCGGCATGTGCACCCGCACCGTATTCGCCAAGGCCGAGATCGTGCTCTGGCGCACCGGCGCCGAGCAGTTCCACATCGAGGTCTGGCGTTCCTTCATGCCATATCTGTGGGAGCTGCTCGTGATCGTGGGGGGCGAACTCTCATGATCAGCGTTTTCGAGCTTTTCAAGATCGGCATCGGCCCTTCCTCCTCGCACACGATGGGGCCGATGCGCGCGGCGCATAATTTCACCGAGGCCTTGCGCGAGAGCGGCCTGCTCGCGGCCACGGCGCGCGTGCAGACCGAGCTGTTCGGCTCCCTGGCCTGGACCGGCGAAGGCCATGGCAGCGGCAAGGCTGTCATTCTGGGCCTGGCGGGTGAAATCCCGGAGGAGATCGACCCGGCGCACGGCGAGGCGCTCATCATCTCGGCCACCACAGCGGGCCGGCTGCGCCTTGGCGGCACGCATGAAATTGCTTTTGCCCCCGCGCAAGACATTGTTTTTGATCGTCATTCTCCCACACCGCGCCACCCCAACACACTCAGCTTCAGCGCCTATGGCACTGATGGCGCATTGCTGCTGGCGCAGCGCTGGTGCTCCGTGGGGGGTGGCTTCGTGTTGCCCGAGGATGCGCCCGATGCGCCCGCCCAAGGGGGGCCGTCGGTGCCCTATCCGTTCAACTCCGGCGCCGCATTGCTGCGGCTCGGAAAAGCCAACGGCATGTCGATCGCCGACATGGTCCTCGCCAACGAAACCGCGATGCGCCCGCAGGCCGAGGTAATAAATTATCTTGACCGCATCATCGATGTGATGATGGAGACGATTGACCGTGGCATGCACAAGCGGGGAATACTGCCCGGCTCGCTCAAGGTGAACCGCCGCGCCGCCGGGCTGCGGGAAAAATTGGAGGCCGATGCCGGGCTGAACAACCTGGCGCCGCACGCGATCATGGATTGGGTCAGCTTGTTCGCAATGGCGGTGAATGAGGAGAACGCCGGCGGCGGGCGTGTGGTAACGGCGCCCACCAACGGCGCCGCCGGCGTGGTGCCCGCGGTGCTGCGCTATTACCGCGAATTTTGTCCAGGTGCGACACGTGAAACCATGCGCCGCTTTCTGCTCGTGGCCACCGCCATCGGCGGCTTGTTCAAAACCAACGCCTCCATTTCCGGCGCCGAGGTGGGCTGCCAGGGCGAGGTCGGCGTCGCCGCTTCCATGGCCGCCGCCGGGCTGGCGGAAGCCCTGGGCAGCAGCAATGAACAGATTGAAAACGCTGCGGAAATCGCCATGGAGCACCATCTCGGCATGACCTGCGATCCAATCGGCGGCCTGGTGCAGATTCCCTGCATTGAACGCAATGCCTTCGGCGCCGGCAAGGCGATCAGCGCCGCCTCCCTGGCCCGGCGCGGCGATGGCACACACCGCGTTTCGCTCGATCATGTGGTTGACACTATGCGACAGACGGGCCAAGATATGATGACAAAATATAAAGAGACATCGCAAGGCGGACTCGCCTTGAACTTTGTTGAATGTTGATGGGGTCGAGCATGCCGGCACTTCAATTTGTGGAGAATGGCCGTGTTATATACAAGAGATTACGTAAACGACGCAGGAACGCAAAAAGGCGCTGAAGCTGATTTTGAAAAGCAAAAGCAGAAAAACGAACCCGCGCGGCGCAAGCCGCTTTCGATGGGGATCATTCTCGCGCCGAATTTCACGCTCTCGGCGCTTTCCCTGTTCGTCGATACGCTGCGCCTCAGCGCTGACGAGGCTGACCGCTCGCGCCCGATCGGCTGCAACTGGACAGTGATGGCCAGCCGCTCCGAGACGATCCGCTCCAGCTGCGGCGTGCAGGTCAACCGCACCAGCCCATTCAAAAACCCCAAGGAGTTTGATTATATCGCGGTCATCGGCGGCACCTTGCACAATGGGCAGGAGACCGACGAGGAAACAGTGGCCTATCTGCACCAGGCGGCCAAGCAGCATGTAAATCTCATCGGCATTTGCACGGGAAGTTTCATTCTGAATCGAATCGGGCTGATGAAGAACCGGAGCACCTGTGTCAGCTGGCTGCACTACCAGGATTTTTGCGAGGAATTCCCGGATCAGAAAGTCTCGGCGGATCGCCTGTTCGAGGTCGACGGCAACCGCATCACCTGCGCCGGCGGCGCGGCGGCGGCCGATCTCGCGGCATGGCTGATTGAGCGTCATGTCGGCCAGAGCACCGCGCAGAAGCCGCATCATGTTCTCCTGCTGGACCGGGTGCGCACCATTACCTCCGTGCAGCCGCACCCGCCCATTGCCGAGGCCACGGTCAATGTGCGCATCCGCCGCGCGCTGCTGCTCATGGAGCAGCATCTTTCAAGCCCTTTGCAAATCAGCAGCATCGCCGCCACGCTTTCGCTTTCCACGCGCCAGCTTGAGCGTTTGTTCCAGACCGAACTCTCAACCCGCCCCTCCACCTTCTACCGGGTGCTGCGGCTGCGCTACGCGCGCTGGCTGCTCACCAACACCAGCCGTTCGGTTACTGAAATCGCGCTGGACTCGGGCTTTTCCGATGGAGCGCATTTTTCCCGGCAGTTCAAGGCGGCGCATGGCTGCCCGCCTTCGAATATCCGCGCCAGCGCGGGGCCTTTGCCAAATTCTGACAAAATTCCGCCAGTGCCGCCGGGGCTGCTGGGCCAGCAACTGGTCGGTTGCGCCGGGTTACGGGTTTTTTAACTAATTTTCCGCCAATTTTGTCGGAAAATTGAAAGAATATTGTCCTGAATCTAAAGACGCGCATGGTCGGACATTGCATATTGCCGCTCATAAAACATCAGGCAGAAGGCTGATAAAATGTCCGACAGCGCAATGACGAAACTTAAAAATTTGCTGCAAAACCGCCGTCCATATTACATGCTGGAGGCGCCTTTCTATACCGACCCTGATATTTTCAAGGTGGATATGGATCTGATCTTCGGGCGGCACTGGATTTTCGTGGGCCTGGAGCCGGACGTGCCCGAGCCTGGCGATGTCATGAACGTCAAGATCGGCGACGCCTCCATCCTGATCGCGCGTGATGACGACAATAACATTCATGCGATGCACAATATCTGCCGGCACCGCGGCGCGGCTCTGGTGGTTGATGAGAAAACCAATGTGGGCCGTCTCGTCTGCCCCTATCATTCCTGGACCTACGGGCTGGACGGCGCTCTGCTGCACACGCAATACATGCCGGAGGATTTTGATCACGATTGCAACGGGCTGCGCAAGGTGCATCTGCGCTCGGTCGAGGGGCTGCTGTTCATCTGCCTGGCCGAAAACCCGCCGGAAGATTTTGAGATATTCGCGAAAACGGTTGGCCCCTACGTGGCCCCGCATGACATCGCCAATTGCAAGGTGGTGCATGAGAGCGACCTGATCGAGCCGGGTAACTGGAAGCTCACCGTGGAGAACAACCGCGAGTGCTACCACTGCGCGCCCAACCATCCTGAGTTGACGCAATCCATCTACGAGTTCGGCTTCGGCTTTGACGCAACGGAGCACGACCCATCCCGCCAGGCGTTGCGCCGCCGTTATGAGGAGATGGTCGAGGCGGATCTCACGGCATGGGAAGCCGCTGGCCTGCCCTCCGTTGAGAACAACCAGCGCTTGGGCGAAATTTCCGGCTTTCGCGTCGGGCGGATGACGATGGATAAAGCCGGCGAATCTCAAACACTGGACACCAAGATCGCCTCCAAGAAACTGCTTGGTAATTTCAAAGAGCCGCGCCTTGGCGATCTTTCAATTCACACCCAGCCTAACTCATGGCACCATCTGATGAGCGATCACATCGTCTCCTTCGCGGTGTTTCCGCTCAACGCCAACCAGACCCTGGTTAAAACCAAATGGCTGGTGCACAAGGATGCGGTGGAAGGCGTTGATTACGACATGGAAAATCTCACCCGCGTATGGCGTGAAACCAACGTGCAGGATAGCCGTCTGGTCGGGCTGAGCCAGCTCGGCGCGCGGAGCCCGGGTTATGTTCAGGGGCCGTATTCCCAGCAGACCGAAGGGCAGGTGGAACAATTCGCCGCCTGGTACATCGCCCGCC
>JAKBAQ010000175.1 GCA_021808985.1 Pseudomonadota bacterium | reverse complement strand
AGGTCTGAGCCCCAGGCGCGGTAGAACTTCTCCAGGCGCAGGGTTTCAATGGCGCGGTAGCCGCCGGGCGCGATGCCGTGCGCCGCGCCCGCTTCCATCAGGGCGTCATAGAGCGTGAGGGCGAATTCAGTGGGAATATGCAGCTCCCAGCCAAGCTCGCCGACATAGGTAACCCGCAAGGCGATGACGCGCGCGCCCGCAGCGGTGATGACGCGCGCGGCGCCAAAGGGGAAGGCGGCGTTGGAAATGTCATCCGTGGTGATCTGCCGCAAGACCGCGCGGGCGTTCGGCCCCATCAGCGCGATGGTGGCGTAGGCGGAGGTGACATCGAGCAGCCGCGCGTCCATCCCCTTGGGGATGTTGCGGATAATCCAATCGGCATCATGCGTGGCGAAGCCGGTGCCGGTGGTGATATAGAATTTTTGCTCCTCCAGGCGCGCGACGGTGAGATCCGCCTCAATGCCGCCACGCGCGTTGCACATCTGCGTGTAGGTGAGCCTGCCGGGAGGGGCGGAAATGTCGTTGGCGCAGATCCAGGAGAGCGCGTCCTCGGCGTCTCGCCCGGTGAAGAGAAATTTGGCGAAGGAGGTTTCGTCAAACAGGGTGACGTTCTGGCGGGTGTTCCGGTGCTCGCGCGCCACGGCGGCAAACCAGTTGGGTTTCTCGAAGGTGTAAATGTCAGCCGGGGTTTCGCCCGGGGCGGCGAACCAGTTGGGGCGCTCCCAGCCGAGTTTTTCACCAAAGCAGGCGCCGGCCTGCTCAAGGCGCGCATAGAGCGGCGAGCGGCGCAGCGGACGGGCGGATTTATACTCCTCCGATGGCCAGGCCATGGTGTAATGCTTGGCGTAGGCTTCCAGCGTGCGGGTGCGGACCCAGCCGGTATCGCGGTGCGGGGGGCCGAAACGGCGGATGTCCACGGGCCACAGATCCATGGAGGGTTCACCCCCCACGACCCATTCAGCCAGCATTTTGCCGGCCCCGCCACCCGAGGCGATGCCAAAGGCATTGAACCCGGCGCCGACAAAGAGGCCGGGCAGCTCCGGCGCTTCGCCGAGAATGAAATTACCGTCAGGGGTGAAGCTCTCCGGCCCGTTGATGAGGGTTTTCACCCCGGCGGTGGCAAGTGCCGGAACGCGGCCGATGGCCAGCTCCATGATCGGCTCGAAATGTTCCCAGTTGGAATTGAGCAGCTGATAGGAGAAATTTTCCGGAATTCCCTGCACCGCCCAGGGGATGGGGTTGGGCTCGTACCCGCCCATGACCAGGCCGCCGACTTCCTCCTTGTAATAGGTCAGGCGGTCGGGGTCGCGCAATGTGGGCAGGTTCTTGGGCGTGCCGGGGATGGCCTCGGTGACCATGTATTGATGCTCGACCGAGACCAGGGGAACATTGACGCCGACGCTGGCGCAGAGCGCGCGGGTCCACTGGCCGCAGCAGACGATGACGGCATCGGTGGCGATGCGCCCCTGGGCGGTGAGCACGGCGCTGGCGCGGCCATTGGTGACCTCTATGGAGGTGACCGGCATGTCCTCAAAAATTTTCGCGCCGTTCATGCGCGCGCCCTTGGCAAGCGAGAGGGTGATGTCTGACGGGTTGGCCTGGCCATCAGTGGGCAAAAAGGCGGCGCCGACGAGATCGTCAATCCGCATCAAGGGCCAGAGATCTTGCGCCTCCTTAGGGGTGAGCAGGTGCATCTCCAGCCCGAAGGAGCGCGCCGTGGTGGCCTGGCGCTTCACCTCGGTCCAGCGCTCCTGGTTGCAGGCGAGGCGCAGGCCGCCATTCATCTTCCAGCCGGTGGCGAGGCCGGTTTCAGCCTCCAGCGAGCGGTAGAGCTTCACCGATTCACCGAGCAGCTGGGTGATGCTGGCCGAGGAGCGGAGCTGGCCGACCAGGCCGGCGGCATGAAAGGTGCTGCCGGAGGTGAGCTTGGCGCGCTCCAGCAGGGTGACTTCCCAGCCAAGCTTGGCCAGGTGATAGGCGGTGGAACAGCCGATGATGCCACCGCCGATGATGACGGCGCGCGATTGGGTTGGGAGGGTCATGCCCGCATCATTGAACTGATCGCCCGGCCCCGCAAGGGGGCTGTTACGATCCGTAGCGGGGCAGACCGGCCAGATCGGTGAAATAGTGGAAGATCGTGAGGGTGTCGCGGCCAGGCGGGCCGGATTCGACGATTTGCTTCTGCAATGAGGAGACGGCGCTGGCCATCGGCGCCTGCATGTGCAGGCGGCCGGCTTCCTCCAGGAAGAGTTTGACGTCCTTCAGGCCGATTTCGATGGCGCCGGTGCCATCAAACCTGTTCTGCATGATATAGCCGGGAAAAACGCGCTGGGAGAAGAAATTGGCGCCGCTGCCCTGGTTGATGATCGCGACGGCGGTTTCCATGTCCAGCCCGGCCTTCAGCCCCAGCGAGACGGCCTCGCATGTCGCCAGCACGCAGGCATAGGCGACCGCATTGTTCACCACCTTGCCGGCCTGCCCCATGCCGGCGGCGGCGCCCAGGTAGAAGAGGCGGCCGGCGAAGGCTTCCAGGGCGAATTTGGCGCGCTCGAAAGCGTCCGCCGGGCCGGCCGTGAGAACGCCGAGATTGCCCGCCTCGGCCGCCATGGTGCCGCCGACAACCGGGGTATCCAGCATGGTGATGCCATGTTTTTCCAGCCCCTGGGCAATTTCCACCGCCGCCGCGCCGCCCAGGGTGGAGGTCTCGATATAGATTTTAACCTTCTTGCCCTCGGCCACGCCGCCAGGGCCAAAGGCGACGGTTTTGCATATCTCCACCGTCGGGAGGCAGGCGAAGACGATCTCGGCCTGATCCACGACATCGCGCACGGAGGCGGCGCTGGTGGCGCCCTTTTGCCGCAGAGCGTCAAGAACCGCCTGATTACGGTCATACGCCAGCACGGCGATGCCTTTTTTGAGCAGGCAGGTGGCAATTGCCCCGCCCATGGCGCCAACGCCGATAAAGCCTACTTGCTGCATGGTCCGCTCCCCATTCGTTTTGCCCCCGGCCATGCGGCTGGGGATTGCTGGCGGGAGAGTGTGGGAAGGCGCGGAAAACATCAAGTACCGTATTAGTAGGTGGCGTACTAATTTTGCGGCACCTGCCCGGCGCCCGGAAGAACGCTGGCGCTCAGACCGTGAACTGTTCGGTGATGATGCGTTCGGAGAGCGCCCTGTCAGGGTCAAAAAGCACGGTGGCGCCTATGCTGCGGTCTTCGCTGACGGCGACGGAGACGACATTGCGGACCTCCGTGAAGTCCGCCACCGCGGCGACGGGGCGCTTGTCGGGCTCCAGGATTTCAAACAGCACATCCACTGTGGAGGGCAGCAGCGCGCCGCGCCAGCGCCGCGGGCGGAAGGCGGAAATGGGCGTGAGCGGCAGCAGATTGGCGCTGAGCGGGATGATGGGACCGTGGGCGGACAGGTTATAGGCCGTGGAGCCGGCAGGGGTGGAGATGAGCACGCCGTCGCAGATCAGCTCCTCCAGCCGCACTGTATGGTCCACATGGATGCGGATTTTGGCGGCCTGGCGGAGCTGGCGGAGCAGGGAGACTTCGTTGAGGGCCATGGCCTCCTCCACCACGCCTGAAGCGGTGATCGCATGCATGCGCAGCGGGTGCAGAATGCTGGGATGGGCGCGGCTGATACGCTCCAGCAGCTCCGGCTCCTGGAACTCGTTCATCATGAAGCCGACGGAACCGCAATTCATGCCATAAACGGGCTGCGTGGTGCCGAGCACCTTGTGCAGGCATTCGAGCATCAGCCCATCGCCGCCCAGGGCGACGATGACATCGCAGTCCCGCACATCGCAATTGCCATAGGTGGCGGTGAGCCGCGCCTGGGCCGCCGCGGCGATTTCCGTGCGGGCGGCGATGAAGGCGATTTTCATGATATCTGGCGCACGCCGGCCCCGTCGGCTCCCTGCGCGCTCATGCCAGCTTCCGGTGCTCAAGCACCGGCATGTTGGCGCGGACACGGGCGGTGAAGGCCTTGTCGATCCGCGCGGTGGCCCAGCCAATGCCATCGGAGGCCTTGGCGACGACATGGCCCCATGGGTCCACGATCATGGAATGGCCGTAGGTGACGCGGGCTTCGCCATCAGCGTCACGGTGGGTGCCGGTGCAGGCCGGCGCGGCCAGCCAGCACTGGGTTTCAATCGCGCGGGCGCGCAGCAGAACCTCCCAATGGTCTTTTCCCGTCTGCAGGGTGAAGGCGGCGGGCAGGACGATGAGGTCGACATTCTTGCGCCGCAGGGCGAGGAAGAGTTCGGGGAAGCGCAGATCGTAGCAAATGGCGAGGCCGATATGCGTGCCGCCGGCATGGCAGGTTACAACCTCCTCCCCCGCGCCGAAGGTGGCGCTCTCACGGTAGCCCTGGCCGTCGGGGGTGGTGATGTCAAACAAATGGATCTTGCGGTAGCGGGCGAGTTCAACGCCGACGGGGCTGAACACCAGGCTGGTGTTGTAGAGCCGCTCACCGGCCAGCTCGCCAATGGAGCCGCCATGAATATAGACGCCGTTGGTCTCGGCCATCTGGCGCAGGAACTCATAGGCCGGGCCGCCCATCTCAGCCGCGGCGGGCAGATGCTCGGCGGCGGCGAATTTTTGCTCCCGGCTGCCGCCCAGGCAAGTCCACATTTCCGGCAGGGCGATCAGATCAGGCTTGTCCGCCGCGATCGCCCCCTCGATCAGGGCGCGCGCCTGGGCGATGTTTTGCGCCTTGTCCGCCCCCGGGGACATTTGAATCACGCTCATGCGCATATGTCCGCTCTCCTTCACTCTCCGCGCAGCATAGCTTTAATCAGCGGCGCTGACCACGGCCAGGAGCGAGAGGCCGAACGGCAGATCGGCATACGGCAAAACCCAGGCCTCGGCGCTGAACATCCAGGTGAACAGGGTGTTCACCGGCGCGGGCGGAATGCTGGTGCCGCTGGCCTGCCGCGCGCCGCGCAGCCGGTCCAGCCAGCGCAGCGCGAAGGCGCACGGGGCCAGGGCCATGTTCATGAAGCTGAGTTTTTGCACCCGCAGGCCGGCCGCGCGCAGTTTGGCCGCAAGCTGCGCGCGGGTGTAGCGGCGCTTGTGGTGCAGGGCGATATCATGCGGGCCGAACAGGGAGGGATGCGCCGGAACGGTGATGAGCGCGCGGCCGCCCGGCGCCAGCAGGCCACGGATAGTCCGCAGGGTGGCGTCATCCTCCTCGATATGCTCCAGCACGTCGAACAGGCAGACGAGGTCGAACACATGGCCCTCAAATGGCAGGTTATCAGGCAGCATGCCGTGATGGACGGCCGCACCCTGCCCCCTGGCCTGGGAAATCTCGCGCGCCGTCTCGTTCATTTCCACGGCGCTAACCCCACCAAAGCCGGACAGAAACGCGAAATTGCCGCCCGTGCCCGAGCCGAGTTCGAGAATTCGCGCGTTGGCGGGGAGCCGCATGCCCCGGATGGCGGCGGCAAGCACACGCCGCCGCCCGGCGAACCACCAGTGCCGCGCCTCAACCGCCGCCATGTCGAGATAGGCTTCAGGCTCCATCGCCACGCCCGTGAATTTTGCGGATGAGGTAGCTGGGCCGCTGTTTCGTCTCAAGGTAGATACGCCCTATATATTCCCCCAGCAGGCCGATGCTGATGAGCTGTACGCTGCCAAAGAACGTGATGGCGACGAAGAGCGAGGCATAGCCTGGGACTTTGTTGCCGAACACCACCGTGTAGATGATGATGTAGAGCGCATAGAGAACCGTGCCCAGCGCGGTGAGGGCGCCGAGATAGGTCCAGATTTTCAGCGGCGCGGTGGAGAAGCTGGTGAAGCCTTCCAGCGCGAAATTCCACAGCGCGAAGCCTGAGAATTTCGTGGCGCCGGCGGCGCGCGGGGCGCGGGCATAATCAATGGTGACAGTGCGGAAGCCGACCCAGGCGAACAGGCCCTTCATGAAGCGCTGACGCTCGGGCAGTTGCTTTAAGGCGTTGACCACCACACGGTCCATGAGCCGGAAATCG
>JAKBAQ010000174.1 GCA_021808985.1 Pseudomonadota bacterium | reverse complement strand
CAGCTTCTGGCCACGCTGCGGCATCATAATCGGCGTCTGTTCAGTTTCGTGCTGCGGCATCCGCGCTGGAGCGTTGGCGGCTGCGCGCTGCTCCTGCTGCTCAGCCTGGCGGCGATGAGCCTGGTTTCGGTGAATATTCTCCCCTTGCCGAATGAAGGCGTGCTGCTGGAATCCTTCACCCTGCCGCCGGGCACCGCGCTGCTGGACACGCAGGCGGCGATTGATTCGATTGTCAGCCGGATCAACGCCGACCCGGCGGTGGCGCATAGCCTGGCGCGGATCGGCTCGGCCGCGGGCAGCAACTATACCGAACCCGCTTATGCCGGGGAGATTGAGATTCTGCTGAAGCACAACACCGGCGCGAACAGCCTGGATGCGATCGCCGCGCGGATTCTCGCGGCGACCCAGACGCCCGCGGTGCAGCTTGATATCGACACGCCGACGGTGGAGCGGCTGGGGGAGAGTCTCTCGGGCCTGCCGCAGCCCTTCGAGGTTCAGCTTTATGGCGCGAAATTCCAGGAGATGAGCAAGCTGGCGAATGAGATCACCGCGCGGCTCGACAAGGTGAATGGTCTCTCCGGCGTGTTCAACGACGATGGCTACCCTGAGACGCAGATTAACGTGCAGCCGCGCCCGGCGGCGCTGGCGGCCGCGGGGCTGACCCCGGCACAGCTGAGCGATGAGCTGGGAATTCTGATGGCCGGGCAGGTGGTGGCGCAGGTGCCGGATGGGAATGTCGCATTGCCGATTTATATCCGCCTGCCGGATCCGGCCGCGTTTTCTCTCGATGACCTCGCGGCGCTGCCGGTGGGTGAGCAGAGCGGCACGCCGCTTGGCCAGCTTGCCGATATCAGCCTCGTGACCAGCCCGAACCAGTTTCACCATATCGATGGCGCGCGGGCCTTCGATATTCTGGCAACCCCGACCACCGCGCCGGGGAGCGCCATAGCCGCCGCGAAGGCCGGGCTGGCCGGGCTGAAGCTGCCGCCGGGTTACCGCATCGCCTTTGGCGGGTTGTACCCCATGCTGGAGAATGCCGCGCTCGGGCTGGGGGTCGCGGGGCTCGCCGCGATGGTGCTCATGGCCGGTGTGCTGGTGCTGCGTTTTGGCGGCCGGCTCGCGCCGGGGTTGCTGATGGCGCAGATCCCGCTGGCGATGACCGGCGGCGCGCTGGCGCTGGCGGCAAGCGGGCTGGGGCTGAATGGGATTGGTCTGGTTGGGTTTTTGACCCTGGTGGGGGTCAGCCTGAACCATGGCATCGTGCTGCTTGACCGTGCCCAGCAGAACGAGGGCGCGGGGATGGCACCGGCGCAGGCCATGGAGGAAGCGCTGAATGTGCGGTTTCGCCCGATTTTTCTGACCACGATCGTCGCCGTGCTGGGGATGCTGCCAACGGCTTTGGGATTTGGCGTGGGCGCGGCGCCGGAACAGGGGCTGGCCATTGTTATCGCGGGCGGGATTGTGTGGAGCGCGCTGCTGAGCACCAATCTGATCCCGGCTTTGTATGTTTTGTACCGGAGCAGATAAGCGCTGGGTGTGCTTGCGGGGCGTTACGGTGTTTGGAGAGCGTGGCCGGGTTTTATGCCGGCCACATCTCGGTTGAATTTGCTCAGGCGTGGCGCAGCGCGTATTCCAGGGTATCGAGCGCTTCGGCGAATACGCTGTCCTGGATTGTCAGCGGGTAGAGGAAGCGGATGACATTGCCGTAAACGCCGCAGATGAGCAGGATAAGCCCCCGCTGCTGCGCGATGGCCTGCACTTTTTTGACGAATTCGGCCTGCGCCTCGCCATCCTTGGGGTTGATGAACTCGGCCGCCACCATGCTGCCGGGGCCGCGGACATCGGCCAGAAACGGCACCGCCTCGCGCAGTGAATTCAGCCGGGCTTTCAGGCGCTCGCCGAGCACCGTGGCGCGGTGTTCGAGCTTTTCGTCTTCGATGATCGCCAGCACCGCATGGGCCGCGGCAACGGCCAGCGGATTGCCCGCATAGGTGCCGCCCAGCCCGCCGGGGGCGGCTGCGTCCATCAGCTCCGCCCGGCCGACCACGCCGGCCAGCGGCAGGCCGGCGGCGATGCTCTTGGCGAAGGTGAGCAGATCGACGGGGATATCATGCTGCGCGGAGGCGAAGAAGGTTCCGGTGCGGGCCGCGCCGCACTGGATTTCATCGGCGATCAGCAGAATGCCGTGTTCATCGGCGATCTGGCGCAAGCCGCGGATGAAGGCCGCCGGCGCCGGGTAGAAGCCGCCTTCGCCCTGCACGGGCTCGTAGATGAACGCGGCGACGCGCTTGGGGTCGATGTCGCTCTTGAACAGGCGGCGGACATGGGCCAGCGAATCCTCGATGCTGACGCCGTGCAGCGGGTTGGGGAAGGGGGCGTGGAAGATATCGGCGGGCATGGCGCCAAAGCTGGTTTTGTAGGGCGCTACCTTGCCGGTGAGCGCCATGCCGAGCAGCGTGCGGCCATGGAAGGCGCCATCAAACGCGATGATGCCTGAGCGCCCGGTTGCCGCGCGGGCGATTTTCACGGCATTTTCCACCGCCTCGGCGCCAGTGGTGACCAAAATGGTCTTCTTGGCGCCGGGGCCTGGCGCGCGGCGGTTCATCTGCTCGGCGAGCGAGACGTAGCCCGTGTAGGGGACGACCTGATAGGCGGTGTGGCTGAAGCGGCCGAGCTGCTCGGCAACCGCGGCGGTTACGCTTGGGTGGCAATGGCCGGTGTTGAGCACCGCGATGCCGCCCGCGAAGTCGATATAGCGGTTGCCCTCGATGTCCCAGAGTTCGGAATTGAGCGCCCGTTCGGCATAGAAGCTTTCCAGCACGCTGACGCCGCGCGGCGTCGCCGCCTGGCGCCGCGCTTCCCAGGTGGCGTTGGTGTTGGTGGAGTCTGGTTTAGAAGCTGCATTGAGCATGAGATATGTCCTTGGTTCTGTTGAAAGTCCGGCCCTTAAGCGGCGGCGTAACCGACGACGCCCTTGATTTCGAGAAACTCCTCGAGCCCCCATTGGCCCCATTCGCGGCCATTGCCTGACTGCTTGTAGCCGCCGAAGGGGGCGTTCAAATCGCCCTTCGGATAGTTGATATAGACATTACCGCTGCGCATCTTGCGCGAGATTTCCTGCGCCCGTTCGCGGCTGCCGGATTGCACGTAGGCGGCCAGGCCATAGACCGTGTCATTGGCCAGAGCGATTACCTGCGCGGGGGTTTCGTAGGTGAGGATGGAGAGCACGGGGCCGAAAATCTCCTCGCGCGCGATGCGCATGTCCGGCGTTACATCGGCGAACACGGTCGGGCGGACGTAATAGCCCCGGTTCAGCCCCACCGGGCGGCCAGGGCCGCCGGCCACGAGCGTGGCGCCCTCGTCGATGCCGGACTGGATCATCGCCTGGATTTTGTCATATTGCAGCTGGCTGATCACCGGCCCCATGTAGACGTCCGGGTCGGCTGGGGCGCCGACCTTGATGGATTCCGCGGCGCGCCGGGCGGCGTCCACCGCGGCGTCACGCAAGCGCGCGGGGACGAACATGCGCGTCGGCGCGTTGCAGGACTGGCCGGTGTTCTGGAAGCAATCCACCACGCCGGTGCTCACCGCGGCTTCGATGTCCACATCCTCGAGCAGGATGTTGGCGGATTTGCCGCCCAGCTCCTGGTGCATGCGCTTGATGGTATCCGCGCCGGCCTTGGCGATGAGAATCCCCGCGCGCGTGGAGCCGGTGAAGGAGATCATGTCGATATCAGGATGCTCTGACATCGCGGTGCCAACACCGGGGCCATCGCCGTTGACCAGGTTGAACACGCCCGGCGGCACGCCGGCGGCATCCATCACCTCGGCGAAGATGATGGCATCCAGCGGCGCGATTTCGGATGGTTTGAGCACCATGGTGCAGCCGGCGGCGATCGCGGGGCAGACCTTGCAGGTGATCTGGTTGATCGGCCAGTTCCACGGCGTGATCATGCCGACGACGCCGATCGGCTCCTTGGCGATCAGCGTCGTGCCCTGCATGTGCTCGAACTCGAAGGTCTCCAGCACCGAGATCATCTGTGAAATATGCCCGACACCGATGGCCGCCTGGGATTTGCGCGCCAGTGTCACCGGCGCGCCAAGCTCCAGGGTGATCGCGTTGGCGATATCCTCATAGCGGGTCTGGAAAGCGGCGAGAATCCGCTTGAGCAGATCGAGCCGCTCCTGCCGGGTTGTCTGACTGAAGGTCTCGAAGGCCTTGCGCGCGGCGGCGACGGCGCGGTCCACATCGGCCTTGGAGCCCAGCGAGATTTGCGTGAAGGCTTCCTCGGTCGCGGGGTTGATCACATCCATCATGCGCGGGGTGACCGGGTTCACCCATTGGCCATTGATGTAGAATTGCCGTTCATGTGACATTTTGGATGTTCCCTCTGAAAATTGAAAATATCGGTTTCATGCGTTCCGCCGGGCGCGCACGGCCTGGCCGAAATGCTCGAACAGCGCGCGGTTGGGGGCGCTCAGCTCGGGCCGGTATTCCGGGTGCCATTGCACGCCGATGGCGAAGGGGTGGTCATCGGCGGCGACGATTTCGGGGATGCCATCTCCGGCATAGCCATGCACGGTGAGGCCGTCGCCGATTTTCGCCAGGGCCTGGTAGTGCAGGGAATTCACCGAGAAAGACGGCGCGCCGAAGATGGCGGCCAGGGGGGAGGATTCGATCAGGCGCACCGGGTGCAGGGGCGCGTAGCGGTCTTCGTAGTTGGCTTCTTCCGGGGCGTGGTGGGGAATTGGCGGGTCTTGCGCGGGGATTGTGGTGTGCAATGTGCCGCCCTGCGCGACGTTGAGCTCCTGCAAACCGCGGCAGATGAAGAGGGCTGGCGCCCGCGCGCGCAGGATCGCGGGGATGAGCATGAGGGAGAGCGCGTCGCGCTCGTCGTCGAACGGCCCTTCGCCCGCCGCGGCGCTGCCGTAGCGCCAGGGGCGGATGTTCGAGGGGCTGCCGGTGAAGAGAAAACCATCGCACAGGGCCAGCAGATCGTCAGCGCCGCCGCGCCCCTGTTCGCTCAGCAGGGCGATGGGCAGGCAATCGGCAAATTGCGATACCGCCTGCACGTATTTATCGCCGATGAGTTGATACGACATGTCGCCGAGGGGGCGCATATCGGTGATGATGCCCACGACGGGCCTGCGTGTGGTCTTCATTTGTCCGCCTCGGTGCTTTGGTTTTTTATATTGGTCATGTCATGAAAACCGCCGGCTCAGACGATGCCGGCCAGCCGCAGCGCGCCGAGCTCCTCGCCCGACAGGCCGAGCATGTCGTGGAGCACGGCTTGCGTATCGGCGCCGAGCAGCGGGGAGGCGCGCTCATCCTCCACCTGGGTGCGCGAGAAGCGCATCGGGTTGGCGACGCTGCGCATCGAGCCGGCGCTGGGATGCGGCACGGTTTTGAAAATGTTGCGCGCGCGCACCTGCTCATGGGCTTCCAGATCGGCGAAACTGTTGATCGGGCCGCAGGGGACGCCGATTGTCTCCAGCTCCGTGATCCAGCTTTGGGTTGGCCGGGTTCGCATCAGCGCTTCCAGAAGGGGGATCAGCGCCGCGCGGTTGGCCACCCGCGCGGGGTTGGTGGCGAAACGCGGATCGAGCGCCAGCTCCGGCGCGCCGGCGAGCTTGGTGAAGCGCTTGAACTGCTCGTCATTGCCGACGGCCAGGATCGCGTGGCCATCCAGGGTCGGGAATACCTGATAGGGCACGATGCTGGGATGCGCGTTGCCCAGCCGTGGCGGCTGCTCCCCGGAGACGAGATAGCTCATGATCTGGTTGGCCAGGGTGGCGATCTGCACGTCAAACAACGCGATATCGACATGTTGCCCCAGGCCGCTGCGCTCCCGCTCGGCCAGCGCGGCCAGCACCGAGGTGGCGGCGTACATGCCGGTGAATACGTCAGTCACCGCCACGCCAACTTTCATGGGCTGGCCGTCCGGCTCGCCGGTGACGCTCATCAGCCCGCCCATGCCCTGCATTAAAAAATCATATCCGGGGCG
>JAKBAQ010000173.1 GCA_021808985.1 Pseudomonadota bacterium | reverse complement strand
GTGACACGATGAACCCGATTCTGAAGGTGCTGATCTCCTGGGCGCCGATGCTGCTGCTGATCGGGGTGTGGATATTCTTCATGCGCCAGATGCAGTCAGGCGGGGGGCGGGCCATGGGGTTTGGCAAGTCTCGCGCCCGGCTGCTGACTGAAAAGCAGGGCCGCGTGACCTTTGAGGATGTGGCCGGCATCGACGAGGCCAAGGGCGAGTTGCAGGAAATCGTCGAATTCCTGCGTGATCCGCAGAAGTTCCAGAGGTTGGGCGGCAAGATACCCAAAGGGTGCCTGCTGGTGGGGCCGCCGGGCACGGGTAAGACGCTGCTGGCGCGCGCCATCGCGGGGGAGGCGAATGTGCCGTTCTTCACCATCTCCGGCTCGGATTTCGTGGAGATGTTCGTGGGTGTCGGCGCCTCGCGCGTGCGCGACATGTTTGAGCAGGGCAAGAAGAACGCGCCGTGCATCATTTTCATCGATGAGATCGACGCAGTGGGGCGCCATCGCGGCGCCGGGCTTGGCGGCGGCAATGACGAGCGCGAGCAGACGCTGAACCAGATGCTGGTGGAGATGGACGGGTTTGAGAGCAATGAGGGGGTTATCCTGATTGCCGCGACCAACCGGCCGGACGTGCTGGACCCGGCGCTGCTGCGCCCTGGCCGGTTTGACCGCCAGGTGGTGGTGCCCAACCCGGATGTGCTGGGCCGCGAGAAGATTCTGAAGGTGCATATGCGCAAGGTGCCGTTGGCATCGGATGTGGACCCGAAGACGATTGCGCGCGGCACGCCGGGCTTTTCGGGCGCGGACCTTGCCAATCTGGTGAACGAGGCCGCCCTGCTGGCCGCGCGGATTGGCAAGCGGGTGGTGGCCATGGCGGAGTTTGAGCACGCCAAGGACAAGGTGATGATGGGCGCGGAGCGGCGTTCGCTCGTGATGTCAGACGATGAGAAGCGGATGACCGCGTATCATGAGGGCGGGCATGCGATTTGCTCGATCACCCTGCCGGAGTGCGACCCGGTGCATAAGGCGACCATTATTCCGCGCGGCCGGGCGCTTGGCATGGTGATGTCGCTGCCCGAAGGGGACCGTTATTCCACCAGCAAGCTGAAGCTGTTGCAGCAGCTCATCATGGCCATGGGCGGGCGGGCCGCGGAGGAGTTGGTGTTTGGGCCGGACAAGGTCTCCAATGGCGCGTCCGGCGACATTAAAATGGCGACGGACATGACACGGCGGATGGTGACCGAATGGGGCATGTCAGAGAAGCTGGGCATGATCTCTTATGGCGATAACGGGCAGGAGGTGTTCCTCGGCCATTCCGTGACGCAGAACAAGAATGTCTCGGAAGCGACCGCCCGCGAGATCGATAACGAGATCAAGGCGATCATCGACCATGCCTATGCCGAGGCGCGGCGGATTCTCACCGAGCGGCGGGAGGATTTGGAGGCGCTGGCGCAGGGGTTGCTGGAATATGAGACGCTTTCGGGCGACGAGATCGAGGCGGTGATCCGCGGGGAGAAGATCGTGCGCAAGGTGGTGGATGAGCCAATGCCTGACCAGCGGCGCTCCTCGGTGCCAACTTCGGCGCCGCCGCGCCCGGATGCGCCGGGCATTCTGCCGGCGGCCGGCTGAGGCTGAATGAGGGCGGCATGGGGGGAAACGCCCGTGCCGTTTTTGTTTTGAGGGGCCGGGCGGGCTTGTTTATCCGCAGGCCCTTGTTTATCGGCAGCGCATGGCAAAACATTATTTTACTGTTACCTGGGACCAGCTGCACCGCGACGCGAAGGCGCTGGCGTGGCGGTTGCACTCGCTTGGGCCGTGGAAGGGCATTGTCGCCATTACGCGCGGCGGGCTGATTCCGGCGGCGATTATCGCGCGTGAGCTGGAGTGCCGGTTGATCGAGACGGTCTCGGTTGTGACCTATAATGAGGAAAACCCGGGCGAGCCGGTTGTGACCAAGCCGCCCGCCGCCGCCGGGGATGGGGAAGGGTGGCTGATTGTCGACGATCTGGTGGATTCCGGGACCACCGCGAAGCTGGTGCGCGGGCTGCTGCCCAAGGCGCATCTGGCCACGGTTTATGCCAAGGAGGCCGGCAAGCCGATGGCGGATACGTTTATCACCGAGGTGAGCCAGGATACCTGGATTCTCTTTCCGTGGGATACAGAGCCGCAATTCGTGGCGCCGCTGGCGCGCAGGCCGGCATGACGGCGGGCGGGCGCAAGCCCGGTTTGGGTTTGTTTGCGCAAATGTCTTCCGGTTTAGGTTGGCTCAACCGCAATGGGGCCGTGCGCTAGCCTTGGGGACGAAACTCCGGTAAGAGCAGCGCACACGCCATGGGGCGTGTTCGTGCGCGGGGCATGGGGCCTTGCGCATGTTGTTGAGACTAGCGGCAGAACGGGGTTTCAGGAACCATCCGGATGATCCGCGCCGCCGCCGGTTTTTTGCCCGCGGCGTTTCCGGCCACATGGTCCGTGGCTGTGCCGCCGCGCTTGCGCCGTTCACAGCCAGACCCATGCCGCCCGAGGCGCCGCTTAACCACCGGTTGAACGCGCCATCATTCGATATTTCCTCCCCCGGCTTGCCGTGTTTGTGGAGTTGTTGAGAATGTTTGATCGTTATTTCCGTAAAGAGATGGAGTGGGGCGGCAAGACGCTGATCCTGGAGACCGGCAAGGTCGCACGCCAGGCTGATGGCGCGGTGGTTGCCTCCTATGGCGATACCGTGGTGCTGGCCACGGTTGTTGGCGCAAAGTCGCCCAAGCCGGGGATCGATTTCTTCCCGCTGACCGTGAATTACCAGGAGAAATTCTTTGCCGCCGGGCGCATTCCGGGCGGGTTCTTCAAGCGTGAGGGCAGGCCGACCGAGAAGGAGACGCTGGTCTCCCGGTTGATCGACCGGCCGATCCGTCCGCTGTTCCCGCAGGGGTTCAAGAACGAGGTGCAGGTTATCGTGACCGTGCTGAGCCATGACCTTGAGAACGACCCCGATGTGCTGGCGCTGGTGGCGGCTTCCGCGGCGCTGACCATTTCGGGCATTCCGTTCTTCGGCCCGGTGGGCGCCGCGCGGATTGGCTATGTCGATGGCCAGTATGTGCTGAACCCCACCACCGCCGAGCGGGAGGCGAGCAAGCTCGACCTGGTGCTGGCCGGTACGGTCGAGGGGGTGCTGATGGTGGAATCCGAGGCTTCCGAGCTTTCCGAGGAGGCCATGCTTGGGGCGGTGACCTTCGGGCATGAGGCGTTCCAGCCGGTGATCCAGGCGATTATCGAACTGGCCGAGCATTCCGCGAAAGATCCGTGGACGCTGCCGGAGGTTTCGGAAGAGACCAAGACGCTGGCCGCGCGCGTTGATGCGCTGGCCCGCCAGCCGCTGCGCGATGCCTATACCGAGACCGTGAAGCAGGTGCGCCAGGAAAAGATTTCCGCCGCCAAGAAGGCCGCCGCCGTGCTGCTGACCGAGGAAGGGCTGGATGCCGAGAAGGCGAAGAGCCTGTTCAAGGAGCTGGAAGCCGATATCGTGCGCAACAATATTCTGGACACGGGCCTGCGTATCGATGGCCGTGACACCAAGACCGTGCGCCCGATTCTGGCGGAAGTGGGCGTGCTGCCGCGCACCCATGGCTCGGCGCTGTTCACGCGTGGCGAGACCCAGGCGCTGGTTGTGGCCACGCTGGGCACCGCGCAGGATGAGCAGCTGGTCGACGCTGTGGAAGGCGAGTTCAAAGAGCATTTCATGCTGCATTACAACTTCCCGCCCTACTCGGTTGGTGAGACCGGGCGCATGGGCTCGCCTGGGCGCCGCGAGATCGGCCATGGCAAGCTGGCCTGGCGCGCGGTGCATCCGCTGCTGCCGAGCAAGGAGGCGTTTCCGTATACGTTGCGCGTTGTCTCCGAGATTACCGAATCCAACGGTTCCTCCTCGATGGCGACCGTTTGCGGCACCTCGCTGGCGCTGATGGATGCGGGCGTGCCGCTGGCGCGCCCGGTGGCGGGGATCGCGATGGGCCTGATCAAGGAAGATCGCGGTTTTGCCGTGCTCTCCGATATTCTGGGCGATGAGGACCATCTCGGCGACATGGATTTCAAGGTGGCCGGGACGGAAGCGGGCGTGACCTCGCTGCAGATGGATATCAAGATCACCTCCATCACGCCTGAGATCATGAAGATCGCGCTGGAGCAGGCCAAGGGTGGGCGTTTGCACATTCTGGGCGAAATGGCCAAGGCGCTGACCTCCGGCCGTGAGGGCGTTTCCTCCAATGCGCCGAAGATCGTGACGATTCAGGTGCCGAAGGAGAAGATCCGCGACATTATCGGCACGGGCGGCAAGGTGATCCGCGAGATCGTCGAGCAGACCGGGGCGAAGATCGATATCGATGATAATGGCGCGGTGAAGGTCGCCGCTTCCGACGACAAGAAGATCCAGGCGGCGATCGACAAGATTCGCGGGATCATCGCCGAGCCGGAAGTTGGCGTGATCTATAACGGCAAGGTTGTGAAGACCGCCGATTTCGGCGCCTTCGTGAACTTCCTGGGCGCCAAGGATGGGCTGGTGCATATTTCCGAACTGGCCGCCAACCGCGTTGCGAAGACCACCGATGTGGTGAAGCAGGGGGATAGCGTGAAGGTTAAGGTCATCGGGTTTGATGATCGCGGGAAGGTCAAGCTTTCGATGAAGCAGGTTGACCAGGTGAGCGGGGAAGATATTTCCAAGCGCGAGATGGCTGAGTAAGGACCGCTGTTCTGATTGCCAGGGGTTTTGCCCCTGGCGCGGCAGCCATGCGGATGCGGGCTGGAAAAACGATGTTTTGAAACGGCGTTCCGAAAGGGGCGCCGTTTTTTTGCGGGCCCTCAGGCCGGGAGCAGGCTGGGCACCAGCACGGCCGCACCTTCCAGCCGCCCGGCGCGCAGGTCATCCAGCGCCTGGTTGGCTTGGCGCAGCGGGTAGATGGTGGTTTGGGTGACGATGCCGATTTCGGGCGCCAGACGCAGGAAATCCACACCGTCCTGGCGGGTGAGGTTGGCCACCGAGAGCAATTGCCGCTCGCCCCAGAGCAGCCGGTAGGGGAAGGTTGGGATGTCGCTCATATGGATGCCGGCGCAGACCACGCGCCCGCCCTTGCGCACGGCTTGCAGGGCCAGGGGCACGAGCGCGCCGGCGGGGGCGAAAATGATGGCAGCGTCCAGCTGCTTGGGCGGGGCTTCGTCAGAGCCGCCGGCCCAGACGGCGCCGAGGCGCCTGGCGAAGGCTTGGGCTTTGATGTCGCCCGGTTTGGTGAAGGCGAACACCGCGCGCCCCTGCCAGCGGGCGATTTGGGCGACGATGTGGGCGGCGGCGCCAAAGCCATACAGGCCGAGGGTTTTGCTTTTGCCGGCGATGACCAGGGCGCGCCAGCCGATGAGCCCGGCGCAGAGCAGGGGGGCGAGCGACGTGTCGCTGCCGGATTCGCTGAGGGGGAAGGCGTAATGCGCGTCGGCGATGCAGGCGGTGGCGTAGCCGCCGTCGCGCGTGTAGCCGGTGAAGAGGGGATCGTCACAGAGATTCTCGTGCCCGCCGGTGCAATAGGGGCAGACGCCGCAGGTATGGCCGAGCCAGGGTATGCCCACGCGCTCGCCAAGGCGCAGGCCCTCGACGCCCTCGCCCAGGGCGTCGATCCGCCCGACGATTTCATGGCCGGGGATGAGGGGGAGCTTGGGGTGCGGCAATTCGCCGTCCAGCACGTGCAGATCGGTGCGGCAGACGCCGCAGGCGCCGATTTTCACCCTGATTTCGCCATAGCCGGGCTGGCGGTCGGGCAGGTTTGTCCATTCAAGCGCCGCGCCGGGTTGCCGCATGAGCATGGCATGCATGGTGGCGCCTACCTTTGCAGAATATATTGGCCTGGCGCCGGCTCCAGGCATTTGTATCCGGCCTTTGCGTTGCCCATTGGCGGCGGCGGCGCGGGCGGGGTGGAGCGTGCGTCGAGCCAGGCGGTCCAGGCGGTCCACCAGGAGCCTTCGGTGAGGGGGGCGTTTTGGAGCCAGTCGTCA
>JAKBAQ010000172.1 GCA_021808985.1 Pseudomonadota bacterium | reverse complement strand
TGAGCCGTGACTATATGAGCGCGGCGGGGCTGGCATGGACCCCGCAGCTCGGCCTGGGGGTGGCGTATGAGGCGGGCAATCCGTCCCGCGCGCTTGGCGTGCTGGCCGCTGACGGCAGCGCCTACACGGCCAGCGCGAAGCGGGCCGACCCGCTGGCCGGCGAGGCCATGGCGGGCCTGCGCGCCAGCCGGGGCAATCTCTCGCTCGTGCTGCGCTACAGCGCCAGCATCGCCGGAAACTGGACCTCCCAAAGCCTCCAGGCGGCGCTGCGCCTGGCTTTTTAGCGACTGTTTTAAACGGTTTCTCTTATAACAAATTGAAATTATTAAAAATTTTTGCGGGGTTTGGGGAGCTTTTTATAAAAAGCTCCCCAAGATTCTGGCCCTTTTTTGCAAAAAAGGGCCAGACCCCAAAAAACTTTTGAGAATTATCCTTCAGAGAGGAATTTTGCCCAGACCGCCCGGGCGGTCATAAATATAGGTGGGCAGCGCCGTGCCGCTGATATGGCCGCGCAGATTGGCCAGAATCTCCCGCCCGCGCGCCGGCGGCACATGAAAGCGCGCGGTGCCTGGCGCGGCATCCAGCTGGTGCAGGTAATAGGGCTTTATGCGCGCGCGCAGCATGGCGCGGAACAAATCGCCCAGGGCTTCCTCGCTGTCATTCACGCCGGCGAGCAGCACGCTCTGGCCAAGGATGGGGATGCCCAGGCGTTGCAGCTTACGCAGGGCGCTGACGGCGGCGGCGGTGAGTTCGGCTGCGTGGTTGATATGCGCGGCGATGAACAGCGGCTTTTCAATATCCAGCGCCGCGGCCAGCGCATCGGTGATGAGCGCGGGGTCGGCCACCGGCACGCGGGTGTGGATGCGTAAGGTCTCGACATGCGCGATGGCGCTGAGATTGCGCAAAATCTCGCCAAGCCGGCGCGGCGAGAGGATCAGCGGGTCGCCGCCGGTGATGATCACCTCCCTGATCTCCGGGCGGGACGCCAGATAAGCATAGGCGGCGGCCAGTTCGGCATCGCTCAGCAGGCCGCCATCCGGCCCCACCTGCTCGCGGCGGAAGCAGAAGCGGCAATATACCGGGCAGGCCAGCAGGGGTTTGAGCAGCGCGCGGTCCGGGTAGCGGTGCACGATGCCGGAAAGCGGCGAGAGCGCCTCATCGGCGATGGGGTCGGCGTTTTCATGCGGCGCGGTGATCAACTCGCTCGCATGGGGGATGAATTGCAGGCCCACCGGGTCTTCCGGCGCCTGGATGAGCGCATGCAGCGCCGGCGGCAGCGCGATGGCGTAGCGCGCCGCCACCGCCTCCAGCGCCGGGCGCGCGGCCTCGCTTGCCAGGCCGGCGCTAATGATGTCTTCAACCGAGCGCAGGGTGCGTTTTGGCGTTAAAAAACCGTCGGGCATGGGCGGCATGTAGAGGGAGAGCGTGAATGTCTCAAGCATGGGAGCGGCTGGAAGATCGCATGGCGGCACTGCGGCGGCGCAACCTGCTCGCGGCCGGGGTGCGGGCGTTTTTTGGCGCGCGCGGGTATGCCGAGGTGGAGACCCCCTATGCGGTGGTGGCGCCGGGTGAGGAGGTGCATTTGCGCGCGGTGCGGGCCGGGGCGCGCTACCTGCACACCAGCCCGGAATTCGCCATGAAGAAGCTGCTGGCCGGGGGATCGGGGCCGATCTTCCAGCTCGCCCGGGTATGGCGCGATGAACCCTGGAGCGACACCCACGCCCCGGAATTCACCATGCTGGAATGGTATTCCCCGCGCGCCGATATGGGGGCGCTGATGGACGAGACCGAGGCGCTGCTGCGCGCGGTGCTGCCCCCGGTGGTGGAATGCCGGGGCCTGCGCAACAGCCTGGAGCATTTTGAGCGGATCAGCGTGGCCCAGGCGTTCGCGCGCTATGTGGGCGCCGATGTTCTGGCCACCGTGGATGACGCCCCGGCGCTCGCCGCGCAGGCCGGCGCGGCGCTGCGCGCGGGCGAGAGCTGGGAGGATCTGTTCTTCCGGCTGCTGCTGGAGCGGGTGGAGCCGCATCTGGGCCATGAGCGCCCAACCTTTCTCACCCATTTTCCCGCGCCGCTGGCCGCCCTGGCCCGGCGCGACCCGGCGGACCCCCGCGTCGCCGAGCGCTTTGAGCTGTTCGTATGCGGGATCGAGCTTGCGAACGCCTTCGTGGAGCTGACCGACGCGGCCGAGCAGCGCGCGCGCTTTCTGGCTGACCGCGCGCGCCGCCACGCGCTCCACGGCGCTGACTGGGAGATGGACGAGGACTTTCTGCGCGCGGTGGCCAAATTGCCGCCCTGTGCTGGCATCGCCCTGGGGTTTGACCGGCTGGCCATGCTGGCGACGGGCGCGCGGCAAATCAGCGATGTTTTGTGGCTGCCGGAATAACCCCGCCCGAGGCGGGGGGGCATCGCGCCGTATATTTTTTGTTAAGCCGCGCCTGATATCATTTTTTATCCCCGGCGCATCGCTCTCCCGCATGCCGCGCGCGGGATGATGTTGCTTAACAGAAATATTATTGTATCGACCGTGCAGTTATTAAATTCACCTCTCCCGCCGGGGCAATCCGCTTCATGCGCCGCCCTTAACACCCGCGCCGCCGCGCGCCTCGCCGCGTTGGATGCTTCCAATCGCGAATAAGTTACTGAATTTTCAACGCAGTACACGCGATGTTGATTCCCTGGCCGTTTCGCAGGCCGTGCGTTCCGCCTAACCATGTGCCGCCCGGGAGCTGCCACCTGCGGTGGAAAAACCATATGAAAACCAAAACGGATATGAAACGAAATCATGTGTCGCGCTTGCGTGGTTTTTGGCTGCACGGCCGGGCGACGGTAGCGGTCATCTTCGCGCTCTCGGCCCCGCTGCTCATCGCCGCCACCGCTTTGTCGGTGGATATCGGGTTTTGGTACCAGCAGCATGATACGCTGCAATCCGCCGCCGATGCCGCCGCCCTGGCCGCCGCCGATGCCGGCAATTACGGCGTCACCACCATCAGCGACGCCCAGCCGCTGGCCCTGGCCGCCGCCAACCTGGCTTCCAACAATCAGTTCAACCTTACCAGCGCGCAGCTCGTGCTCACCAACCCCGCGGCCCCAACCGCGCCTAGCGGCACCGTCCTCACCGCCTGGCAGGCCAAGATCACCATCCCCCGGGGCAGTTTTTTCTCTGGAGTGCAGGGCCTCGGCCTGCCGGGTGAGCCGCCCGGCACGCAATCGGCGCTCGCCGTGGCCGATACGGTCAAGAAAACCGGCTCCAGCTGCCTGCTCTCGGCGGGCACCATCGTGGTGAGCGGCGGCGCCAGCATTATCGGCTCCAATTGCGGCATCGCCTCCAACGCCACCTCCTGCCCCTCGATGAGTGTGACCGGCTCCGGCATCATCCAGGGTACCTCGGTGGTCACCGCGGCCAGCTGTGTCAGCGCGCCGCAATATTCCGGCTATATCGGCACTGATCCGGAGGACCCGCCCGGCTCCACCGACACGGTAGAGCTGAACACCAACACGCCGGACCCGATGTCCGGCCTCAACGCCACGAACGTGGCGCTGTGGAACCCCGGCTGGAGCGTGCCGGCCGCGCCGGTGAAGCAGGGCGGCGCCGTCACGCCGACTCTGGGCTACAATAAGTGGAATCAGGCCGGCGTGGGCGACTGCACGGCGATGGCGGGGGCCTACAGCGCTGATTGCGAACTCTACCAGAATTATCTGACCGGGATGAGCAATATCGGCGTGGTGAAGCTGATCCTGAATGAAGGTGTGTCCAACGGCTCCACCTTCATCACCGGCGGGTTCGGCGGCCAGGCCAACACCAGCCTGACCATGAATGGCAGCAGCTACTACATCAATGGCGGGATGAACTTCACATCCGACCATTCATTCACCCTGGGCAGCGCCACGCAGAGCGTGCCGGTCTCCATGGTGGTGAATGGCGGCATGTCGCTGACCAACGGCACGGCGACCCTCAATGCCGGCACCTATTACCTCACCGGCGCCGTGTCGGGCGCCAAGGTCACCGGCTGGGGGCTGCTCACCAATGTGCCGACCGTGAGCATCGATGGGTCCAACTATTATGTGGATGGCGGCATAAATCTCGCCGGCGGCACCACCACCACGGTCCTCACCTCCGGCCTTTATGAGCTGAGCGCCTTTTCCGGCAATTCGGATACCGCCAACAGCGCCGGTGGCGCGTTTTATGCCGCGCAGGGCGATTTGACGATGGGCGACACCCCGCCGGCCAACGGCACGGCGCCCACCCCCGCGACCTATTATTTTGACGGCGGCCTCAACATCAGCAACGGCACCAAGACCGTCGTGCTGAATCCCGGGATTTATTACATCCGCAACGGCGATCTGATCATCGATTCCGGCACCTCCGTCACCGGCGTTGGCGTCACCTTCGTGCTGGAGGGGACGGCGGCGTATATCTTCAATGGCGGCGCGACGGTGAATATCAGCGCCCCCACGACAAACTGCGTCTCGCCCGCCAACTACCCCGATACCAGCTATGAAAATCCCAACTCGCCCTATGACGGCACGAACGGCGAGGGCATTTGCGGCATCGCGATCTACCAGGCGCGGGGCGACAGCGCGACGGACACGGTTAACGAAGGTGCGGCCAGCACCTTCAAGGGTGGAATTTACACCCCCTCGGCGCCGCTTATCATGTCCGGCGCGGGGGCGTTGAATATCGCGACCGACGGGGTTCCCGGGCTCGTCGTCGCCTCGATCAACGATAGTGGCAGCGGCAATATCAAAATCGCCGAGACAGCAGGATCAGGCGGCGGCGGGGTTACCAGCTCCACCGCCTTGCTGGTGCAATAAGGGGCGGCATTTGTGACATTTTGGATTGAAAGAAGAAAACACTTTCCATTGTGCTAATATCAGCCGGACTGCTCAGAATCAGCGAGGATGATATGCGTTACGGTATTTTGGCTTTGGTGGTTTTGGCTGGATGCGCCACCGGCCCCAGCCTGCAAACCCGCATGGCTGCCTATATTGGCGCGGACGAGCAGACGCTGGTGAACAAGTTCGGCGTGCCGGACAAGCAGATCACGGTCAACGGGACGACTTATCTGGCCTATGAATCGCGCCGCGTGGTGGATGTACCGGGGGCTTATCTGGGTGGCATGTATGGGCCGTTCTCCGGCCCCTGGTTTGGCGGCGGATTCTACCCGCCAGTGTATGATTCGACCATGCCGCCGCAGACGCTGGTTTATTCCTGCGAGACGACCTTCCTGCTGAAGGATGGCAAGGTGGTGGACTTCACCCTGCGCGGGAATGATTGCGACTAAGAGATTTTTCTGACGGTCTCTGCAAAAACATTAAGGATAATTCTTAAAAGTTTTTTGGGGCCTGGCCCTTTTTTACAAAAAAGGGCCAGAATCCTGGGGAGCTTTTCATGAAAAGCTCCCCAAACCCCGCAAAAATTTTTAATAATTTCAGTTTTTTAGAGCGCGGCTTCGGCGAAAATCCGCGTCACGTCGCCGCCCCAGGCGCCGTGGTAGCGTTGCAGCCAGTGCTCCGCCTGGCTTGGCCCGCCGGCGGCGATTTCAGCCAGCGGCGCCAGGTAGATCCGCTCATCCTCGCCGGCCGCGTTTGCGCGGGCGCGGTTTTTCAGCCCGTCATGGGCGATCGCCACCACGTCGCGCGCAAGGTCGCGCAGGGTGCCGGCGCCATAGCGGGTGTTGATGCCGCTGGCCGGCACGCTGGCGCGCAGGGCCATGATCTCGGCATGGGTGCGCCCGCGCATCAGCGCCTCGGCGGCGGCGAGGGCGGCGGGGTCGTAGAAAATGCCGGTCCACAGGGCGGATTGCGCCAGCATCATGTCCGGCCGGCCGGCGTCGGCGCCGCGGGTTTCAATGTATTTCTTCAGGCGGACATCGGGGAAGGCCGTGGTGCTGTGGTCGGCGAAGTCTCCCAGCGTGGCGTGCACGCCCGCCAGCGCGGGGAGCTTGCCCGCCATGAAGTCCCGGAAGGAGGCGCCGGCCGTGTCGATGAATTCGCCGTCGCGGTAGACGAAGTACATCGGCACATCGAGCAGCCAGTTGGCGTAGGCCTCGAAGCCGAAGCCGGGCGCGAACACCGCG
>JAKBAQ010000171.1 GCA_021808985.1 Pseudomonadota bacterium | reverse complement strand
CATGGTCATCGCCCAGACCGCCATAGCCGATGTCGCCCCCCCGCGTGAGCGTGGCCGCTACCAGATATATATGAGCGGCATGTGGGGCATCGCCAGCATCGCCGGCCCCATGCTCGGCGGCGCCCTCACTGACAGCATCTCCTGGCGCGGCATTTTCTGGGTCAACCTGCCGCTCTGTGCCCTGGCCTGGGTGTTCAGCGGCCGGGCGCTGCGCCGCCTGCCGCCGCATGCCGGCGCCGGCCAGCGCATAGATTTCCTGGGCGCCGCCCTGCTGGTCTGCGCCATCACCGCCTGGCTGGTGCTCGCCGCCTCCGGCGGGCGAGATTTCCCCTGGGCCTCACAAGCAACCCTCATCCTGGTGGCGTCCGGGCTGCTGTTCACCGGCCTCACCGCCTGGGTGGAGCACCACGCCCCCGCGCCCATGCTGCCGCTGCGCCTGTTCACCAACCCCACCGTGCTGGGCGGGCTGCTGCTCTCGGCCGCCAACTCCCTGTGCACCTTTGGCGGCTCGCTGCTGCTGCCGCTGTTCTTCCAGTACATAAAACACACCAACGCCGCCGCCTCCGGGCTTTACACCACGCCCTTCCTGCTGGCCTTCGTCATGCTCTCTTATATAGGGGGCCGAATCTCGCGCGTGCTGGGGCGCACCAAGCCCACCGTGCTGGCCGCCCTGGCGCTCTGCGTCCTTGGCCTCGGCCTGCTGGCGGCCATGGGGGCCTCAACGCCGCTGTTGCTGTGCGAACTATACAGCATCCTGCTCGGCGGCGGCATCGGTCTGGTGCAGCCCAACATCACTGTGGCCATCCAGAACGCGGCGCAGCGTGGTGATGTCGGCATCGCCACCGGCTGCATGCTGCTCTTCCGCGCCATCGGCGGCGCGTTCGGCGCCACGCTGGCGGCGGTCATGCTGCTGGCGCACGGTTTCGCCGCCGGCTTTGGCGCCTGCGCGCTGGTGGCGCTGCTGGCGGTGGGCATCGCCGCGGTGATGCGCGATGCGCCGCTAAGATCATAACGGCCCATTGTCCGCGCGCCGCGGATATAGTTAAGGTTGCGAGTATCAAGAGGAGCGCGCGCATGGGAATTTTGGGTACGATCAACAAAATTCTCGGCCGCCAGAGCCAGCCTGCGCCCCCCGCCATCCGCTTCGCCGATGTCGCCGAATACCCCGATGAGGCGCTGATCCCCTACCTGGACCGCCGCGAGATCGACGAATCCCGCCTCACCCCCGCCCAGGCCGAATGGCGGCGCGATGGCGTGCTGCATCTCCCCGGCTTCATCCCCGATGAAATCACCGAGCCCTACCTCCAGCGCCGCATCGCGCATAAAAAGAAGCACGGCTGGCTGATCGCCTCACCCTATATGTACATCCCCGAAATGCGCGACCTCGCCCTCCACCCGCCGCTGATGGCCAAGATGAAGGAGGTGATCGGCGAGGACATGATGCTGCATCTCTGCCTCACCGGCTGGATGAGCTCCCAGCGCGGCTGGCACCAGGATGATTACCTGAACCCCCCCTTCGTCAATTCCTGGTACGCGGCGGTATGGATCGCCCTGGGCGACATCCACCCAGATAGCGGCCCCTTTCAATACATCCCCGGCTCCCATCGCTGGCCCCTGCTGCGCGGCGAGAAGGTACGCCAGTTCCTCACCCCCGAGGAGCTCGCCCACAAGGCCCCCGGCACCGGCATCAACCATTGGGAGAAATTCGCCGAGCGGTTTCTCTCCCCGGCCATCGAGCATGAGATAAAGGTGTTCGCCCGCCCGCCGGTCAGCCTGCTGGCCAAGCGGGGCGACGTCCTGGTCTGGCACGGGCGGCTGATCCACCAGGGCGCCCCGCCCAACCTGCCGGGCATGGAGCGCCGCTCGCTCATCGCGCATTATTCCGGCGTCAACCACCGGCCTGACATGCCCGAGCGCGCCCAGGACCAGAACGGCGAAACCTACGCCGTCTTCCACACCCCTATGGTGGATTGAGCCTGGCCTAAAACCGCCTGCGCCGCCGGGGTTATGCCCGCCGCGTCATGCAGCACCAGCCCCGGCAGCACGCGCTCCGGCCCCCTGGCCCCGCGCCGCGCCGCGATGATGACGATTTTCGCCGCCGCCCCCGCGCGCGGCCAGAGCGGAAACAGGCTGATCGCGCCGCACCCCGCCTCGCGCAGCGCCGCCCCGGCGGCGGCGAAGGAGGCGGCCGGCAAAATCAGCGTCACGCTGCCGCGCGGCCGCAGCACACGGGCGAGGGAGCCAATCCACCCGCCCAGCACCCCCGGCCCGGCCTGATGCGCCAGCGCCCGCCGCGCATCCGGCGAGGCGGTGTCATGCGCGCCGAACCAGGGCGGATTGGCCATCACATGGTCGAACGCATGGCTGGGAAATGGCATATGCATGGCGTCAGCGCGCACGCAGGCGACATCCACGAACCCGTTCGCCCGGAAATTCTCATCCGCCAGGCGGGCGAGGGCAGGCTCAACCTCGATGCCAACCCCCCGCACCCCCGCCACCCGCGCGGCCAGGCACAGCAGCGCCGCCCCGGCGCCGGTTCCCGCCTCCAGCACCCGCTCCCCCGCCCGCGCCGGCACGGCGGCGGCCATCAGCACCGGCTCAAACCCCGTGCGGTGCCCCGTGGCAAGTTGCCGGTAGGCCACGCGCCCGCCCAATAATCCGCCGGATGTGACCTCATTCATACCGCCCGCCTTGACCCTTTTTTGCGTCCGCCCGATATGGAGGTAACGCAAATCTTGCTCCCGGGTTAGGCCTAAAAAATTGGATGGTGCGACGCCTTTGACGACCAACGCTCTAGGCCGGCTCACAGCGATGCTGGAGCCAGAATTGCTGGCCACCAATCAGGCGATCGTCGCCCGGATGGACAGTCCCGTCGCCCTCATCCCCCAGCTTGCCGCGCATCTCGTCGCGGCGGGCGGCAAGCGGCTGCGCCCGCTGCTCACCCTCGCCGCCGCCAAGCTCTGCGGCTATGAGGGCGCGCGCCAGATCAAGCTCGCCGCCTGTGTTGAGTTCATTCACACCGCCACCCTGCTGCATGACGATGTGGTGGACGAATCCGTGCTCCGCCGCGGCTTTGCCAGCGCCAACGCGGTGTTCGGCAACAAGGCCTCCGTTCTGGTGGGCGATTTCCTCTTCGCCCGCGCTTTTGAGCTGATGGTCGAAGACGGCTCGCTGGAGGTGCTGCGCATCCTGTGCAGCGCCTCGGCCACCATCGCCGAGGGCGAGGTCCTGCAATTAACCACCCAGAACGACCTCTCCACCACCGAGCAGAAATATTTTGACGTGATCCGCGGCAAAACCGCCGCCCTCTTCGCCGCGGCCTGCGAGGTCGGCGGCGTGATCGCGCAGCGCCCCGCCGCGCAGACCGCCGCCCTGGCCCAATTCGGCATGGATCTCGGCATGGCCTTCCAGCTGGTGGACGATGCGCTGGACTACGCGGCTGACGAAGCCGAGCTGGGCAAAACCGTGGGCGACGATTTCCGCGAAGGCAAGCTCACCTATCCGGTGCTGCTGGCCATCGCCGGGGCTGACGCCGCCGAGCTGGAATTCTGGACCCGCACCATCGGCGCGGGCGAACAATCCGAGACCGACCTCGCCACCGCGCTCTCCCTCATGCAGCGGCACAACGCCACCCAGCGCAGCATCGCCCGCGCCGAAGCCTTCGTCGCCTCGGCCTGCGCGGCGCTCACGGCCTTCCCTGAAAGCCCGATGCGCACCGCGCTGGAAGATGTCGCCCGCTACACCACCGCGCGCCGGTTCTAAAACGCTCTGGCGCGCGCCTAGCTCTTGTCGTTCGCCGGCACCGGCGCCAGCACCGAGGTAATGGTCGAGCGCACGACGCTCACCGTCACATTCGGGGCGATTTCCACCTCCACCTGGTCCGCCCCGTCAACCGCCTTCTTCACCAGCCCCACAATCCCCCCGGCGGTAACCACCCTGTCCCCGCGCTTGATGGTGGCGAGCCGCGCCTTCAGCTGCTTCTGCTGCTTCTGCGAGGGCATGATGAGCAGGACATAGAAAACGCCGAACATCAGCACCAGCGGCGCGAACTGGATAATGGTGCCGTAGCTGCCGGCCGCGCCGGTGGCGCTTTGTGCGAAGGCGGGGGTGATAAACATGTCTGCTCCTGGTTGCCGTGAGTTGCGCCGGACCATAGGTTGCGGCGCGACACTAGATCAATATGCCCCGGCGCCGAATCGCCCCACGGTCCGGCCCAAACCTGCAATTGCCCGCCAACTCATTGGGAGACCGCCGCATGGACGAAACGCTGCTCCGCCGCATCGCAGAGGCGCTGGAGCGCCTTGCCCCGCCAGTACCGCTCCCGCCCGATCTCGGGGCCGCCGAAGCCTTCGTCTGGCACCCTGAGCGGCTGGCCCTGGCCCCCGTGCACAAGGTCGCCAGGGTGGATCTGGCCCTGCTCCAGGGCATCGACCAGCAAAAAACCATCCTGCTGGAAAACACCCAGCGCTTCGCCGCCGGCCTGCCGGCCAACAACGCCATGCTCTGGGGCGCGCGCGGCATGGGCAAATCCTCGCTGGTGAAGGCCGTGCACGCCCAGGTGAACAAGGAGCGCCCCGATTCGCTGGCGCTGATCGAAATCCACCGTGAGGACATCCGCACCCTCCCGGCCCTGCTGAACCTGCTGCGCGGCCAGCCCCGCCGCTGCATCATCCTCTGCGACGATCTCTCCTTCGAGCGCGAGGACGCCGACTACAAGGCGCTGAAATCGGTGCTGGACGGCGGAGTCGAAGGCCGGCCTGAGACTGTCCTCTTCTACGCCACCTCCAACCGCCGCCATCTCATGCCGCGCGACATGACCGAGAACGAGCGTGCCGTGGCGATCCATCCCGGCGAAGCCGTGGAGGAAAAAGTCTCCCTCTCTGACCGATTCGGCCTCTGGCTCGGCTTCCACAATAGCGGCCAGGACGTTTTCTTCGCCATGGTCGAAGGCTACGCCGCCGCCTACAGCCTGCCGCTTCCCATCCCCGCCCTGCGCGCCGCCGCCGTGGAATGGTCAGTCACCCGCGGCGCGCGCTCCGGCCGGGTGGCCTGGCAGTTCATCCAGGATATCGCCGGCCGCCTGGGCCTCCGCCTGGAAAGCCAAAGCGAGTGAATGAAATGGCCCGCTCAAATAAAGCCTGGTAGAGCCTGACAGTCTTTGCGGCGGATGCCCCCTGGCCGCCGCAAAACCCACAACACCTCACCTGGAGATGCAAACACCGCATTTTCAAAAGGGTAACTGGCTCCCGAAGTAGGACTCGAACCTACGACCGAGCGATTAACAGTCGCTTGCTCTACCAACTGAGCTATTCGGGACCAGTGGGGGCGCTATAGCCAAACCTGAGCGCGGGTGCAAGGCGGCCGGTTGATTTCATTTTACACCTCCCTTACACACGGCTCAGACGCGGGCGTGGTGGAACTGGTAGACGCGCCGGACTCAAAATCCGGTTCTGGTGACAGAGTGTCGGTTCGATTCCGACCGCCCGCACCAACGCCCCTGCTCCCACACATTTCCCCACCCATCCCGCGCGCCGCGCCGCCGCCGGAAAACAAAACGGCATCAAAACAAAAAACGTTACATTTACATTTCAAAAATCCGCTGCCCGACGGCCTGCCTTTGTCGTATATTTGCCACGGAACTATCATAAAACGGAAATAGTAACCCGCCCCCGGTTGCGGTACGAACGCCCACGCCAAATGGCGGCGGGCAGGCAAGGGGCGGCGGCAAAGCGCGCGCCCCGGCACGCACGGCAGCCCAAGCACAGCAACTGGGGATTTCATAGCATGCACGCGAATCACCTGTTCCCAAGCGCCTTTCGCGCTGCTTGCCCGCGCATCGTCATGCCCGCGCCATTCGCGGCGCGGGCAAAGTGAAATTTTGAGAGAAACAAGGATATGATGAAAAAAAGCCTCCTCGCCGTCCTTCTGGCCTTTGGCCTGCCGCTCTGCGCGGCGCATGCCGAAACCCCAAGCGCCAAGGCCGGCTATGTCGTCTATCGCGACCATTGCTCCGACTGCCACAGCAACCTCCCGGGGGTTGACCGTTTCGGCCCCACCCTCGCCGGGGTTTACGGCCGCAAGGCGGGCACCGCGCCGCTGCACCGCTACTCAAAGGCGATGGCTGATTCGCACATCGTCTGGAAC
>JAKBAQ010000170.1 GCA_021808985.1 Pseudomonadota bacterium | reverse complement strand
TCCGAGCGCGCGCGCGACCTGCTGGAGACCATCCTGCCGCCGCTGCTCGCCGTGCTGGGCGAGCAGCCCGAGCCGGACAAGGTCTTCGCCCATTTTGACACTTTGCTCTCCCGCCAGCGCGCCGGGGTGCAGCTGCTCTCGCTCTTCCAGCGCAACCCGGCGGTGCTGCGGCGCATGGCCGCCGTGCTGGGCGCCGCCCCGGCCCTGGCCGAGCATCTGGCCGAAGACCCGCACGCGCTCGAAGCACTGCTCTCCCCCACCGCCCGCTTCGCCGCCCCCAAGCCGGTGCTGCGCCACCTGCTGCGGGACGCTGATGATCTGGAAGACGCGGTGGCCCTCACCCGCCATTTCGTCCGCCGCGAGGAGTTTCATCTCTCAGTCGCCACGCTGGAGGGCCGTCTGGACGCCGATTCCTCAGGCCGCCTGCGCAGCAACCTCGCCGCCGCCGCCCTTGGCGCGCTGCTGCCGCGCGTGCTGGCCCAGCACCAGGCGCGCTACGGCAAGGTGCCGCGCGGCGCCTTCGCCGTGGTGGCCATGGGCAAGGCCGGCAGCGGCGAAATGCTCGCCGGGTCTGATCTCGACCTGATGCTGATCTACGATCACGCCCCGATGGAAACCGCGCCCACCCCCTATTTCGTGCGCCTGGCCAACGCGCTCACCACCGCGCTCACCGCCCGCGGGCCCGAGGGCCCGCTCTACCATGTGGACATGCGCCTGCGCCCCTCCGGCAATCACGGCCCGGTCGCCGTCTCGCTCACCGCCTTCCGCCGCTACCAGGCCGCCGACGCCTGGACCTGGGAGCGCCTCGCCCTCACCCGCGCGCGCGTGCTGGCCGCCACGCCCGGCTTCGCCCCCAAGGTCAGCGCCGAGATCATCACCGCCCTCTCGCGTCCCGATTCGCCTGACAAAATCCGCGCTGACACGCTCTCCATGCGCGAGCGCATCGCCGCCGAGCTTCCCCCCCGCGGCCCGTTTGACATCAAAACCATCCCCGGCGGCATGCTGGAGCTGAACTTCATCGCCGCCGCGCTGCAACTCATCCACGGCCCGCGCGCGCCCGCGCTGTTCCACGCCAACACCGCCGATGCCCTGCGCGCCCTGGCCCATGCCGGGCATCTGCCGCAAGCCCACGCGCAGGCGCTGCTGGCGGCTGATCATCTCTGGCGCGGCGTGCAGGGCATCAACCGCATCACCGGCCTGTCAGACCGTGCCCACACCGTCCCCCCCGCCATGCGCATCCCCCTGCTGCGCGCCACCCGCGCGCCCAGCTGGGAGGCGTTTCTGGAAACCATGGCCAGCACCGCGCGCGGCGTGCATGATTGTTTTGAATTCCATATCAACCAGGGAGTTGCCACATGAGCCTCACCATCGGCGATGCCGCGCCGGATTTCACCCTCCCCGCCTCTGGCGGGCGCACCGTCAGCCTGGCCGGGCTCAAGGGCAAGCCCTTCGTGCTGTATTTCTACCCCAGGGCCGACACGCCAGGCTGCACCAAGGAGGCTTGCGCCTTCCAGGAGGCATTGCCCCAGCTTGGCGCAACCGGCGTCACCGTCATCGGCATCTCCAAGGACAGCCTGAAGGCGATCGACAAATTCGCCGAAAAATTCAGCCTCACCTTCCCCCTGGCGTCAGACCCGCAAACCACCACCATCGCCGCCTATGGCGCATGGGTGAAAAAATCCATGTACGGCCGCGAATATATGGGAATCGAGCGTTCGACCGTCCTGGTCGACTCCAAGGGCAAAATCGCCCGCATCTGGCCGAAGGTAAAAGTCCCCGGCCACGCCGCTGATGTTTTGAAAGCGGTGCAAGCCCTGGCGTGATGCGCTGGTATTTCGCCATTGATGAAGCAGGCGGCCTGAGCGGCACCGGCGCGCTGGCGCGTCTGATGGTCTTAAGCGCGCGCGCCATCGGCGGGCTGGAGCCGGTACTGCTCTATCACGGCGCCCGTAACGAATTCACCGCCTGGATGGAGCATCACGGCGTGCGCGTGCTCAGCATCGAACCCCGTTTTCTCGGCATGTTCACCCGCGCCCAGGCGGCGGGCACGTTCACGCCCCATTCCCTCGGCCACTGGCTGCGGCTGGAAATTCCCGCCATGGAGCATGAACATGAATTCGTTCTCTACACTGATTGCGACATCATCTTCCTGCGCGGCTTTGATCTCTCCAAGCTGCGGCCAAAAGTTTTCGCCGCCGCGCCAGAAATGCTGCCCGACAACTGGAATTATTTCAATTCCGGCGTCATGCTGCTCAACGTCCCCGCCATGCGCGCCACCTACCCGGCGCTGGAGGAGCAGCTCAGCTTTCGCATAAATTCAGGAAATTTCATCAGATATAACGACCAGTTCGCCCTCAATGAAGCCTATCGCGGCCTGTGGGACCGGCTGGACCCCCTCTTCAACTACAAACCATACTGGCCCTTCAGCCGCCACGCCGCGATCCTGCACCTGCACGGCCCGAAGCCGGAAAATCTGGAGGCCATGGTCAGCGGCAACTGGCACGGCACGGACCAAACCGCGCTATTCTTCAGCAAAATGCTGAATGCCTGCGCACGGAATTATATCGATTGGTGCACGTGGCTGGGTGATTACCTGCAAACCGTGGATTTTCACGAGGCCCTGCGTTTCACTCGGCTCGCCTCCGCGCTCATCCGCCACCAGCGCAAAACACCCGCCAGCGCCGATCTCAGCTTCATGAACATCAAGCTCTTCGAGGATAGCCACTGAACGCCCCGGCCCTTTCATTAAGATTAACAACAGCCGCCACACTTTTTTACGATTAGTTAACCATTTCCCGCCTAACATCCGCCATCCAACGGAAAGGTTAGTGCCGTGAACGAAATTCTCACATTGCTCCGTCCAGCGGAACTAAGCGCGCCGCACAGCGCCCTTGTTCTGGACGATGCTGAATCCATCCGCCTGCAAGCGCTCGAAGCCTATGAAATTCTCGATAGCGAGGATGAAAAATCCTATGACGACATCGCCCGCCTCGCGGCCTTCATCTGCGGCGCGCAGACCGCGCTGATCTCTTTTTTTGACCGTGACCGCCAATGGATCAAGGCGCGCTTCAGCAGCGCCGCCTTCGCCGAAAAAACCCGCCTCCTGCCCCGCAACCACCCCTTCTGCGATCTCCCCATCACCCAGCCAGACCCCATCATCACCGTGGCGGACATGCAGCAGGAACCTCGCTTCGCCGCCGCCGCGCAAACCCCCGCCACCGCGAAATTGCGGTTTTACGCGGCTGTGCCGCTCATCTCCCACACCGGCGCCGTGCTCGGCTCCTTGAGCGTGCTGGACAAGCGCAGCCGCACCCTCTCGCCCGAGCAGGCCAGCGCATTGGAAACCCTGGCCCGCCAGGTGATGGAACTGCTTGACATGCGCCGCACCGTCATCGGCCTCTCCGCCGCCAACGCCCGGCTCGGCCAGCAGAGCATCACCGACGCCCTCACCGGCATCCCCAACCGCCGCGCCTATGACCAGAAGCTGAACGAGGAAGCCTCTCGCGCGCGCCGCACCGGCGCGCCGCTCTCGCTGCTGATGGTCGATATCGATCTGTTCAAGCAATATAATGATACATTCGGCCATCTCGCGGGCGATTCCGCCTTGCAGTCCGTCGCGCGGGTGCTGCTGGCCAGCCTGCGCCCCTATGATTTTCTGGCCCGCTACGGCGGCGAGGAATTCGCCATCGTGCTCCCCGCCACTGATTTATCAGACGCGATCTCGGTCGCCGAGCGCGTCCGCGCGCTGGTGGCGAATTCGGAGTTCCCGCACCGCAAATTCACCATCAGCATCGGCGTGGCGCGGCTGGATCTGGAGGCCGGCGTGAAGGCCCTGGTGCAAACCGCTGACAATGGCCTCTACCGCGCCAAGGCCAGCGGGCGGAACAAGGTGGTTGTCGGCAATTTGGAAAAATTCCGCGCCGCTGGCTAGTGGTCTTAGAGATTGTTTTAACCGTCTCTGCAAAAACATTAAGGATAATTCTCAAAAGTTTTTTAGGGCCTGGCCCTTTTTTGCAAAAAAGGGCCAGACCCTTGGGGAGCTTTCTCTTATTTCTGGGTTTTCGGGCAGTAGAACGTGCTGCGCCCCGCCTGCGTGAACTGCCTTATCCCCGCGCATGCCGGCGGGCCCGGGCAGCGCTCGCAAGGCTCCCCGGCGCGGCCATAAACCTTCCAGGCATGCTGGAAATACCCCAGCTCACCATTTGGCTGCACATAATCCCGCAAGCTGGAGCCCCCGGCGGCGATCGCCTCGCGCAACGTATCCTTAACCGCCGCCGCCAGCCGCTCCGCCGCCGGCTTGCTCAGGCTCCCCGCCAGCCGGCGCGGTGAAATTCCGGCGCGGAACAGGGCCTCGCTGGCATAGATATTCCCAATCCCGGCGACGATGCCCTGGTCCAGCAGCGCGGCCTTTATGGTGGTGGCCTTGCCCTTCAGCGCCGCCGCCAGCGCCGGGCCTGAGAACGCGTTGCCCAGCGGCTCCGGCCCCATGCTGGCGAGGAGCTTGTGGCTGTCCTCGGCGCTGGTGGCGACCAGGTCCAGCGCGCCAAAGCGGCGCGGGTCCACAAAGCCGAGCCGCGTGCCGTCATCCATTTCCAGGGTCAGATGCTCATGCCGGGCCGGCGGCGCGTCAAAGAGCATCCGGCCGGACATGCCAAGATGGATCAGCACGGAGACCCCCCGGTCCAGCCGCATGAGCATGAACTTGCCCCGGCGGCGAAAGCCCAGCACGCGCGCACCGGTCAGGGTTGCGGGAAGCTCAGGCGGTATCGGCCAGCGCAGGTCAGGCCGGTGCAGGCTGGCGCGCGTTATCACATGGCCGGTCAGCCTGGCGTCCAGGCCGCGCATCACGGTTTCTACTTCGGGGAGTTCCGGCATTTGTAAACATGGCTATACTAGGTTCATGACAAGTAACACCCCCGAGACTGCCGATTTTGGCTTCACCACCGTGGAGCGCGCGAAAAAGCGTGAGCTGGTGCGTGAGGTCTTCGATTCCGTGGCCGGAAAATATGACATCATGAACGATCTGATGTCGCTTGGCGTGCACCGGCTGTGGAAGCGCGAATTCATCCAGGCGCTGGACCCGCGCCCAGGCCGCACCCTGCTCGATCTGGCGGGCGGCACCGGCGATATCACCTTCGGCTGGCTGAAAAAGGGCGGCGGGGCGGCGATTTTGTCGGATATCAACGCCGCCATGCTCGCGGTCGGGCGGGAGCGCGCCGTCACCAACGGGCTGCTCCGGGATATCAGCTTTCTGGTGACCGACGCCGAGGCGATTCCCCTGCCCGATTCGGCGGTGGACCGGGTTTCCATGGCCTTTGGCCTGCGCAACTGCACGAACAAGGACAAGGTGATCGCCGAGGCGCGGCGCGTGCTCAAACCCGGCGGCAAATTCCTGGTGCTGGAATTCTCCAGGCTGCAGATCGCCGGGCTGGAGAAGCTCTATGATGCCTGGTCGTTCCAGGCGCTGCCGAAAATTGGCCAGATCGTCGCCAATGACGCGCACAGCTACCAATATCTGGCCGAGAGCATCCGCATGTTCCCTGACCAGGAGACGCTGAAGGCGATGATGGAAACCGCCGGGCTGGAGCGGGTGAGCTATCGCAACCTCTCCGGCGGGATTGCCGCCATCCATCAGGGCTGGCGGCTGTGAAGCGCATTCTGCTGGTCGTCAGCGGCGGCATCGCGGCGTACAAGGCGCTGGAGCTGGTGCGGCTGCTGAGCAAGGCCGGGCATGAGGTGCGCTGCGTGCTGAGCGAGGCGGGGGCGAGGTTCGTCACCCCGCTATCGTTGCAGGCACTTTCGGGCAACAAGGTTTATTCTGATCTGTTCTCGCTCACCGATGAGAGCGAAATGGGGCATATCGAGCTTTCACGCGCCGCGGATCTGGTGGTGGTGGCCCCGGCGAGCGCGGATATTCTGGCGAAAATGGCCGCCGGGCTGGCGGGGGACCTGGCCAGCACGGTGCTGCTGGCCACCGATAAGCGGGTGCTGGTGGCCCCGGCAATGAATGTGCGCATGTGGGAGCATCCGGCGACGCGGGCCAACATGGCGCTGCTGGCGGCGCGCGGGGTGCTGGTGGTGCCGCCCGATGACGGGCCGATGGCCTGCGGCGAGTTCGGCCCCGGGCGGCTGGCTGAGCCGCCGGTGATTCTGGCGGCCATAGAGGCGGCGCTTGGGGTT
>JAKBAQ010000169.1 GCA_021808985.1 Pseudomonadota bacterium | reverse complement strand
CAAGCTCACCAACGCCCGCTGGCTCTCCGGCGGCGCCTCCAAGCTGCAAATGGCCTTCACCCTGGCCTGGCGGCGCCCTGGCGTGGGCTTTGAGGAAACCCCGATGGTGCTGCGCATGGAGCCGGCTGAATCCATCGTCGCCACCAGCCGCCTGCGTGAGTTCCAGCTCATCAAGGCGCTCGGCGGCACGGTGCCGGTCCCCCCGGTATTCTGGTGCGACGAGGACGGCGTGCATCTGCCCTACCCGGCGCTGGTTTATGGCTTCGCCAACGGCGTCACCAAGCCCGCCGCCTCCACCAGCGGCGTCTCCGGCAGCAACACCTCGCTCCCGCCCGAAACCGCGGCCGCCCTGGCGCCGCAATTCATCAGCCAGCTCGCCGCCATCCATAATCTGGACCATCGCGGCCTCGACCTCTCGGCCTTCACCGCCCCCACACCCGGCACCCAATGCGCTGACTGGGGGGTCGACTGGTGGGAGCGCGTCTGGGAGGAGGATTCGGATGAGGACATCCCCCTGCTGCGCCTGGCCGCCGGCTGGCTGCGCCGCAACGCCCCCAGCCTGGAGCGGCCCTCCCTCGTGCATGGCGACTACCGCCTCGGCAACTTCCTCTTCACCGAGCACGACCTGCGCATCACCGCGCATCTTGACTGGGAGCTGGGCCGCATCGGCGACCGCCACCAGGATCTCGCCTGGACCACCAACACCGCCTTCAAAACCTTCGCGGCCGACGGCAAAACCCAGCTCGTCTGCTCCATGCTTCCCGAGCCGGAATTCTTCGAGCAATACCAGAAGGCCGCCGGCGTCACGATCAACCCGCGCGCGCTGCACTGGTATAAAATCTATAACAGCTTCAGCCTCGGCGTGCTCATGCTCGGCACCGGCTACCGCATCGCCCGCAACGGCAAAACCCATCAGGACGTGCTGGTAACCTATCTGATGGGCATCGGCCACGTCATCCTCAACGAGATGCGCGAACAGCTTGAGCAAGGATTCTAACATGCAGCTCCGTGCCGACATCCAGATCCAGACCGTCATCAAGGCCCTGAAGGACGTCATCGTCCCCGCCATAGACCCCGCCAACAAGCTGGCGGTGGAGCAGGCGCATCTCGCCATGGGCCTGCTCACCCTGCTCGCCGCCCAGATGCCGGTGCAGTTCCGTTTCGACCATGACGAGCTGCAGCGCCTCGTGCGGGCGGCCGAGGCGCTCGAGCGCATCCGCGGGCAAGACCCCGAAGCCAGCGCCGAGCTGCGCCGCCTGAGCGCCTCGCGCGCCGAGGCCAGCGACGTGCTGGAGAAAAGCCGCATCGACCCGGCCCGCATCCTCACCTCCATCCGCGCCCTGCGCGCCGACATCAGCGCCCTCATCCTCACCGAGCCGCGTGATGGCCTGGAAGCCGGCCAGTTCAGCGCGGCCGAACAGCTGGTGCTGGAGCTCTCGCGCGCGCAATTGCTGCGCGACCGCTCCCTCCTGATCTCTCTGGGCAACGAAATAGACCCCGCCGCCATCCCCGCCATCGGCACGCTGCTGCCGCATCTGGATTAGAGCGCGATCGTTTGAGGCTCGCTCGCCTGAGCGAGCCGAAAGCGTGAATCGCCCTCTGAAAAATGGCTAGCGCCTGATCGCACTTCAAGCGATCAGGCGCTAGCGGCCCATCACCGCGAAGGAAACCTGACTTGTCCCACGATCTTGAAAAGTTTGAAGGCCACATCAAGGGCGATGGCCCGCTCTGGAACCAGAGCTTCTACTACAACGCCTACGACCCGCAAACCCGCACCGGCGTGCTGGTGCGCGTCGGCATTCAGGAAAACCGGCAGGAGGCCAACAGCTGGTTCATCGCCTTCCGCGACGGCCTGCCCCTCTTCACCCGCACCAACATGAACCTGCCCTACATCGCGGGCCGCCCGCTCGGCGGCATGGACATCGCGGGCATGCGCATCGAGGCGGAAATCCCCCTCAAGCGCACCCGCATCACCATCTCCACGCCTGATTTCAGCGCCGATCTGCTCTGGAACGAGCTGCACCCGATGGAGGATTGCATCTCCCTCAGCCATGACAAAGACGGCTCCTTCGCGCGCGAGCTGGCGCACGTGCATCTTGAGGGCACCTCCACCGTCACCGGCCACATCATCAGCCGCGGCGCGCGCGCCGAGCTGAACGGCAAGGGCTTCCGCGACATCGCCGCCGGCCCGCGCAACTGGGACGCCCTGCTGCACTACCGCCTGGCCTGGCCGATTTTTGAAAACGGCACGGCGCTCTCCGGCATTCACGGCATTTCCACCGGCCGCCAGTCCGCCTACATGCGCATGTATCATGACGGCACGCGCTGGATGAAGGTGAGCGCCATCGACGACCGGATGGTCTTCGGCGCCGACAAAACCTCGGTTGAAAGCGCGCACTGGAGCTTCACCGACGAGCTGGGCCGCACCCATGAATTCACCGCCAAACCCCTGTTCAGCTGGCTCTTCCCGCTGGATACCTTCGTCCTGCGCGAACAGCTGATGGAATACCGCCTGGCTGATGGCACCCTCGGCCACGGCCTGTACGAGACCGGCTACCGCCTCCCCTGGAACGGCCTCTGAACCCCGGCCCTGGGGCGTTTTTTACAAAGAGCGCCCCAGGGCCGGTGTCGGCGCCTCCAGGCCGATGCTCATCACCGCGCTGATCAGATGGTCGATCAGCACATCCATCTCCTTCTGGCTCGCGCCGGCGAATCTCGTCAGCGCCACCGTATGCCCCCCGCCCACGAACAGCCGCGCCGCCGCCCGTATGTTCATCCGTGGTGAGATCTCCCCCGCGCGCTTGCCCGCGGCCAGCACCTTGCGCACCCCGGCCAGCAGCTGCTCCTGCATCAGCTGGTAGCGCGGCCACACATCGGCGCGGAATCCCGTGCTCCAATCCAGCCACACCTTCACGAAATCCGAATCCTCCCGCGCCGCGCGGTCCAGCCCCTCGACCATTTCACGCAGCGCCGCGCGCGCCGGAATCCCCTCGCGCGCCGCCCCGGTGACAATCTTCAGCAGCGACGCCTCAACCTCGCTCAGCGTCTCGATCACCAGATCCTCGCGCGTGCGGAAATAGGAATGCACCGCCGCCACCGAAACCTGCGCCAGCGCCGCCACATGCGCATGCGTCACCCGCGCCACCCCATGCTCCGCCGTCGCCGCGATGGCGCATGCCAGCAGCTGCGCTCTGCGCTGCTCGGGCGGCAGCCGGCTGCGCGGCGCTTTTCGCTCGGTTCTCACGGCGCGAATCTTCCCCTTCCGCCCACGGCCACACCACCCCTCACGTCACGCCCCGGATGCTAAAGAGTCTCAACAAGCCGTCAAGAGCGCGCCAATATGATCAAGCAAACAAGCTGCTATTTTGTTATTGACAATTTACTCAATAACAAATACCCAAGCCGGGCAACAATCGCGGCCCACGCGATATCCAGGAGGATGCCGATGCCACCAGCCGTTAATGACGAAGCCCTCGCGCGCGCCACCCCGCTTGAGCAGTTTGATGTCAGCCGCCCCGAACTCTATCTGCGCGACGGCCTGCACCCTTATTTCAAGCGCCTGCGCGATGAAGATCCGGTGCATTACTGCAAGCAAAGCGCCTATGGCCCGTACTGGTCCATCACCCGCTTCGAGGATTGCATCGCCATCGATACAAACCACAAGGTCTTCTCCTCTGATGCCTCGGTGGGCAGCTTCGTGCTTGATGACGCGACCCTGAACCCGGTGGTTGAGAACGGCCTCTTCCTGCCCAACTTCCTCGGCATGGACCCGCCCCGCCACGACCATCACCGCAAGGTCGTCAGCCCCGCCGTGGCGCCGGAAAATCTTGCGCGTCTGGAACCGCTGATCCGCCAGCGCAGCCAGGCGGTGCTTGATGGCCTGCCCCTCGGCGAAACCTTCAACTGGGTCGAGCGCGTCTCCATCGAGCTGACCACGATGATGCTCGCGACCTTGCTTGATTTCAGCTTCGAGGAACGCCGCAGCCTCACCCGCTGGTCGGATGTCGTCACCGCCTCTCCCGGCGATGGCGTGATCGAAAGCTGGGAGCAGCGCGAGCGCGAGCTGCGCGCGTGCGAGGCCGTCTTCAAGCGGATGTTCGCCGAGCGCAAGGCCGCGCCACCCAAGGCTGATCTCATTTCGATGATGGCCCACTCACCCGACATGGCCGACATCACCCCCGAGGAATTTCTCGGCACGGTCGTCCTGCTCATCGTCGGCGGCAATGACACAACGCGCAACTCCATGTCCGGCTCCGCCATGGCGGCGCATCTCCACCCCGCCGAATTTGAAAAAGTGCGCGCCAACCAGGCGCTCATTCCAAGTGCTGTATCCGAGACCATCCGCTGGCAGACCCCCATCGCCCACATGCGCCGCACCGCGCTTTGCGATTATGAATTCCGCGGCAAGCAAATCCGCAAGGGCGACAAGGTGGTCATGTGGTATCTCTCCGCCAACCGCGACGAGCGCGCCATCGCCAACCCGATGGACTTCATCGCCGACCGCAAAAACCCCCGCCACCACATGTCCTTTGGCTTTGGCATCCATCGCTGCGTCGGCAACCGCCTCGCCGAGATGCAGGTCCGCGTGCTGTGGGAGGAATTCTTCAAGCGTTTCTCGAAACTCGAGGTCGTGGGCGAGGTCCAGCGCATCCCCTCCTGCCTCATCCACGGCTACACCAGCATCCCGGTCCGCCTGCACCGCTAACCCCTCAACCGCGCCCGCGCATTTTCAGGAAATTCAGCCATGCCCAGAATCAAATACATAACCCATGACGGCAAGGAATACGACGTCGAGGCCGCCCCTGGCGTCTCCCTCATGGAAGCCGCGACCAGCCACAACGTCCCCGGCATTGACGGCGATTGTGGCGGCGCGCTCGCCTGCGGCACCTGCCATGTCTATATCGCGCCCTCCTGGGCCGCCAAGGCCGGCGCCCCGGCGGGCGAGGCGGAGGGCGAAATGCTCCGCCTGCTCGACAATTACCAGGAGAACAGCCGCCTGTGCTGCCAGATCCCGGTATCAGCCGCGCTTGACGGCCTGGTGGTTAATTTGCCGCGCGGCCAGCACTGAAACCCATCCGCGCTTCGTGGCGCTCCGGCCTCACGCCGCCTCAACGCTAAAGCCCGCCTCGCGGATCGCCTCGATAAACCGCTCCCCCCGCGCCGCGCCGCCGATCACCAGCCTCTTGCTCTGCAAATCGGCATCAACGCTGGCCTGGGGGTCAACCTCGCGCACCGCGGCGGTAATCGCCCGCACGCAGGAGGCGCAATTCATATCCGGAACGCTGATTTCCAAACGGGTCATGGTCCTCTCCCTTGCCGCGCGCAGTAAGGAATGCCAGCGCCGCGCGGTCAAGGCTTGACCATCCCGTTACGGGGGCCACATATTTCCGCATGGATCACCCAGTTGCGCCCCCGCGGACGATCGACCTCGCCATCGGCGGGATGACCTGCGCCAGCTGCGTCTCCCGGGTGGAAAAAGCCCTGGCCAAGGTTCCCGGCGTGCAGAGCGTCGCGGTCAACCTCGCGAGCGAGAGCGCGCATCTGCTGGCCGAGCCCGGCACCAGCCTGGAATCCCTCACCGCCGCCGTCACCCGCGCCGGCTACACCGCCACGCCGCGCGCGCAGGCCCGCCCGCGCGCCCACCGCCGCGAGACTCTGGAGCTCCTCGCCGCCATCCTGCTCTCGGCCCCCTTGTTCGCCGCCATGCTGTTTCCCGTGCCGGGCTGGCTGCAACTCCTCCTCGCCACGCTCATGCAGTTCTGGCTCGGCGCCCGGTTCTACATCGCCGGTTTCAAGGCCCTGCGCGCCCGCGCCGCCAATATGGACGTGCTGGTCGCCCTCGGCACCACCGCCGCCTACGGCCTCTCGCTGTGGGATTTCCTGGCCACCGGCCCGCTTTATTTCGAATCCTCGGCCGCCATCATCACCTTCATCCGCCTCGGCAAATTCCTGGAAACCCGCGTCAAGCGCGAGGCCGCCGGCGCCATCGCCAGCCTCAACGGCCTGCGCCCGGCGCTGGCGCACGTGCCCGGGCGCGGCGATGTCCCGGTGCAGGCCCTCATCCCCGGCGATGAGGTGGAGCTGCGCCCCGGCGAGCGCGTCCCCGCTGACGGGCTGATCCTCACCGGCGCCTCCAGCCTCGATGAAAGCCCGCTCACCGGCGAATCCCTTCCCGTCGCCCGCGCGGCGGGTGAA
>JAKBAQ010000168.1 GCA_021808985.1 Pseudomonadota bacterium | reverse complement strand
GGCGCGCGCCGGCAGGGTGAGGCCGAGCATCTCCAGCTCCGTGGCGAAGGCGCGCCAGATGTCGGGCCGCCAGCCGGCTTCGCCGCGCACCGCCGTCTGGCGGGCCGCGAAATCATAACGGTCGGCCAGAAACCCGCGCAGCGTGTCGCGGATCTGCTCTTGCTCGGGGGCCAGGGAGAAATCCATGGGCTTAGCGCGGCGCCATGCGGATGGCGCCGTCCAGGCGGACGCTGGCGCCATTGAAATAGCCGTTCTCGATCATGGTGAGGGCGAGATGCGCGTATTCCCCCGGCTGGCCGAGCCGCTTGGGGAAGGGCACCGAGGCTTCGAGCGCCGCCAGCACGTTGGGCGAGGCGCCGGCCAGCAGCGGGGTTTGGAACAGGCCGGGCAGGATGGTGTTGACGCGGATGTTCTCGTTCATCAGGTCGCGGGCGATGGGCAGGGTCATGCCGGCCACGCCGGCCTTGGAGGCCGAATAGGCGGCCTGGCCGATCTGCCCATCCTCGGCCGCCACCGAGGCGGTGTTGATGATCACGCCGCGGTCGCCATCTTCCAGCGGCGGCAGGCTGAGCATGCCGGCGGCGGACTGCGCGATGCAGCGGAAGGTGCCGACCAGGTTGATCTGCACGATTTTGTCGAATTCAGCGGAGGGGAAGGCGCGGGCCTCGCCGGTGGCGCGGTCTCGGCTGGCGGTCTTGATGGCGTTGCCGGTGCCGGCGCAGTTGATCAGGATGCGCTCCTGGCCGCAGGCGGCGCGGGATTTTTGCAGGCCGGCGATGACGCTCGCATCGGATGTGACGTTGACCTCGCAGAACAAGCCGCCCAGCTCCGCCGCCAGCGCCTCGCCGCGCGCGGCGTTCAGGTCGAAAATCACGGTTTTCGCGCCTTTGGCGGCCAGGGCCCGCGCGGTGGCTTCGCCGAGGCCGGAGGCGCCGCCGGTGATGATGGCGGTAATGGCGGGGGAGATTTGCATGAGCTTGGTTCCGTTCTTGTGTCTAGGGATCAGGCGACCGTGCGGCCGCGTTCGGCGAGGAATTCCGCCGCGCCGCCAGGAGGCGCCGGGGCGGTGGGGAGAGGGGCGGGCGTGCGGGAAAAGCGCGGCGCCGGGGCTGGCTGGGGGAAGCCGGCGCAGTCCACGAACATGCCGCGCGCGGCATTATGCGGGTGGGTGGGGGCCTCGGCGGGCGAGAGCACGGGGGCGAAGCAGGCATCGCTGCCTTCCAGACGGGCGCAGCATTCCTCACGGGTGAGGGTTTTGATGCGCGCGGCGAGGGCGGCGCGCTGGGCTGGCCAGAAGGCCGGGTCGTTCTGGGGGGCGAACAATGCGTCCGTCAGGCCGAGTTTTTCGCGCAGGATGGCGTAGAATTGCGGCTCGATGGCGCCGAGGGCGATGTATTTGCCGTCCCTGGTTTCGTACACGTCATAGAAGGGCGCGCCGGTATCCAGCAGGTTGGTGCCGCGGGTATCAGACCAGGCGCCGGCGGCGCGGAAGCCGAGCACCATGGAGAGCAGCAGCGCGGCGCCATCGGTCATGGCGCAATCCACCACCTGGCCCTGGCCGGTTGCGCGGGCATTCAGCAGGGCCGCGAGCAGGCCGAAGGCCAGCAGCATGCCGCCGCCGCCGAAATCTCCCACCAGATTGACCGGCGGCACCGGCGCCTCGCCGGCGCGGCCAAAGCAGTGCAGGGCGCCGGAAAGGGCGATGTAGTTGATATCATGCCCGGCGGCGTGGGCCAGCGGTCCCTCCTGGCCCCAGCCGGTCATGCGGCCATAGACCAGGGCCGGGTTCTCGGCCAGCAGGATATCCGGCCCCAACCCCAGCCGCTCCATGGCGCCGGGGCGGAAGCCTTCGATCAGCGCGTCGGCATCGCGGATCAGCGCCTTCAATTTGTCCCGGTCCGTGGCGGATTTCAGATCCAGAGTCACGCCGCGGCGCGAGCGGTTGAGAATGTCGGTGGGCTCAAACATGGCGCCGGGGCGGGTGATGCGGATCACTTCCGCGCCGTGGTCGGCCAGCATCATGGCCGCAAACGGCGCCGGGCCGATGCCGGCCAGTTCCACAACGCGTATGCCATGCAGGGCGCCCGCCATCCTTTGTATCCTCCCAAGGGGAGCTATACAGAACGGGGGGGAGTGTGACAATATATAATTAATCGATGCTTTAAATTATGAAAACGGCCTTGGCCGGGAGGTTGAGGGTTGTGGGACTCGGAAAACATGCCTAGATTGCTGATTTATATCGAAACGACTGCTTCAGACTGATTGATTGATGAATTCGCTCAACCTTGAATCGCCCGCCAAGCGCCGCCGTCGCCGTAACTCCGCGGAGCAGTTGCTGGAGGCTGCCAGCAAGATTCTGACCGAGCGAAATTCGACCGACGTGTCGCTGAGCGATGTCGCCGAGGCGTCCAAGCTCAATTCAGCGCTGGTGAAATACCATTACCGCAACAAGGAGGGGCTGCTGCTGGCCCTGGTGCGGCGCGACGCGCACACCGCGCTGGGGCAATTGGAGCATCTGCTCGCCATGAATATCTCGGTGGAGCAGAAAATACGTTTCCACGTGGCGGGGATCATCAACACCTACGCCAAATTCCCTTATCTCAACCGGCTGATCCATGAATTGCTGGAGAGCAAGGATGAGGCCGTGGTGCATGATCTGGTGGATTTCTTCGTCAGCCCGCTGGTGGCGGCGGAAGAGCGGCTGCTGCGCGAAGGGGCGGAGGCCGGGTTGTTCCGCGAAGTGAAGCCCATGTATTTTTATTATGCCGTGGTGGGCGCGTGCGACCAGCTTTTCTTTGGCCGGCAATCGCTGAAATACGCGTTCGGGGTCACCGAGATCTCGCAGGAGCTGCGTGAGGGGTACGCGGATTTTGTCGCCACCATGGCGATCAAGGCGTTGCGCAAGGGGTAAGCGCCGTCGCGGTATTTTGTTTAATCGGTTAGTTATGTATTGCGCTGCGAGGCGCTTCTTGCTACCCAGTCCCTCAAACGTGGAGGGCGGAGGGAAGCATGGATTTTTCTGGCGCATATAAACTCACCATTGGCGGCGCTCTGGCCGACACGTCGGCGCGCCTGCCCGTGGTCAATCCGGCGACCGGCCAGGTGTTCGCGCAGGCGCCCAATGCCGGGCCGGCGGAACTGGAGGCGGCCGTGGGCGCCGCGCGCGCCGCATTCCCCGGCTGGAAGGCCACGCCATTGCCGGAGCGCCAGAAGGCGCTGAAATCAGTGGTGAAACGCCTGGCGGAGAATGCCGATGCGCTCGCGGCCCTGTTCACCGCCGAGCAGGGCCGCCCGCTGCCCGCCGCCAAGGAGGAAATTCTCGGCGCGGCCTACTGGTTTTCGCAGATTTCCAAACAGGGCCTGAAGGTGGAGATCACCGAGGATACGCCGGAGCGCCGCGTGGAGGTGCATCATGAGCCGCTGGGCGTGGTGGCGGCTTTGGTGCCGTGGAATTTTCCGGTGCTGCTGGCGGCCTGGAAGATCGCCCCGGCGCTGCTGACGGGTAATACCATCGTGGTGAAACCCTCGCCCTTCACACCGCTGACCACGCTGAAAATCGGCGAACTGATCGGGGATTGCTTTCCGCCGGGCGTGTTCAACGTGATCTCTGGCGATGACGCGCTGGGGCCGCTGATGACCAGCCATCCCGGTTTTGCCAAAATCAGCTTCACCGGCTCGACGGCGACCGGCAAACGGGTGATGGCCGCCGCCGCCGCGGGGCTCAAGCGCATCACGCTGGAGCTGGGCGGCAATGATGCCGCCATCGTGCTGCCGGATGTGGACGTGGATGCGGTGGCGCCGAAATTGTTCCATGGTGCTTTCTACAATTCAGCCCAGGTGTGCGTGGCCACCAAGCGCATGTATGTGCATGAGGATATCTACGATGCGCTGCGCGCGCGGCTGCACGCGCTGGCGCTGGCGGCCAAGGTGGGGGATGGCGCCGAGCAGGGGACGGCGTTTGGCCCCATCCAGAACAAGCCGCAATATGAGCGGGTGAAGGCGATGCTGGCGCAGGCGCGCGCGCAGGGGCTAACCTTGCTGCAGGGCGCGCCAGTGCCCGAGGGGGGATATTTTATTCCGCTGACTCTGGTGGATAATCCGCCGGAAGAGAGCGACGTGGTGCGCGAGGAGGCGTTTGGCCCCATTTTGCCGCTGCTGAAATATTCTGACCTGGACGAGGTGATCGCCCGCGCCAATGACAGCGAATACGGCCTGGCTGGCGCGGTATGGGCCAGGGATGTGGATGCGGCGGTGCGGGTTGCGCACCGGCTGGAGACCGGGACGGTCTGGATCAACCAGAATCTGCAGAACACGCCGGTGACGCCGCTCGCGGGGCATAAGCAGTCCGGCTATGGCGCCGAGAACGGCCATGAGGGGCTGCTGGGTTTCACCCAGAGCAAGGCCGTGTACGTGCCGAAATCAGCCGAAAGCATGGCCTGATTCCATGGACGTGTCGCGCCTGGCGGCGGCGCTGGCGCGGTTGAGCGGCGCCGCCGCGCCGGTGGAGGGGCTTATCCGGCTGTCCGGCGGCGCCAATATGGAAAGCTGGGCGTTCATGGCGGGCGGGCGCGCCTGCGTGCTGCGCCGCTTGCCCAACGGCGATGGCGCCGGCGCGGCGGGGATTGGCATGGCGGCGGAGGCGGCGGTGTTGCGCCTGGCAGCCGCGCGGGGGCTGAAAGTGCCGGCCTTGGTTGGCGAGCTGGCCCCGCAGGACGGGCTGGGTGAAGGGTTTGTGATGGACCGGCTGCCGGGCACCACCGCGCCACGGCGGATTTTTGCCATGGATGCGGGCGGGCTGGCGGCGGCGTGCGCGGCGCAGCTCGCGGCCATTCATGCCTTGCCGCTGGATGTGGCGCTGCCGGCGCGCGATGCCGTGGCCGAGCTGGCGCGGATGCGCATGCTCTACGAGACGCAAGGCGGCGGACGCCCGGTGCTGGCGCTGGCGTTGCGCTGGCTGGCGGAAAATCTGCCGCCCGCCGTGCCGCCGGCGCTGGTGCATGGCGATTTCCGCATGGGCAATCTGCTGGTGATGGATGGCGCCCTGACCGCGGTGCTGGATTGGGAGAACGCGCATCTGGGCGATCCGTGCCAGGATATTGGCTGGGCCTGCATTAATAGCTGGCGGTTTGGCGCGGTGGACCGTCCGGCCCTGGGGCTGGTGGCGCTGGAGGAGTTTCTGCATGCCTATGAGGCGGCCGGCGGCGCCAGGATGACGCCGGAGCGCCTGCGCTTCTGGCAGGTGGCGGGCTCGTTGAGCTGGGCGCTGATCTGCCTGGAGATGGCGCAGCTCTGGCGAGATGGCACTGACCGTGCGCTGGAGCGGCTGGTGATCGGCCGCCGGGTTTCAGAGGCCGAGGCGGATATTCTGCTCCTGCTGGACGAGGCGGCGGGCAGGCCGGAGCCTGTGGAGGGTTTTGAGGAACGGTGCTGGGGCGAGCCTTCGGACGCGGAGCTGGTGCAGGGCGTGGCGGAATGGCTGCGGGTGAAAATCCGGCCTCTTCTCGCCGGGCATGAGGCATTTGAGGCGGGCGTGGCGCTGAATGCGCTGGGGATGGCGGCGCGCGCGCTGGCGCAAGCCCGTCCGGCCTGGGATGCAGCGCTGGCGGCGCGGCTGCTGGCCGGAGAAGCCGGGCTGGATGACTCCGCCGTGCGGCAGGCTCTGCGCCGCACGGCGCAGGCGCGGCTGCGCTGCGACCAGCCACGCTACAGCGCGCTGAAACAGATGCGGGAACGATGGGGGATTGGCGATGCTGTTTGAACTGCCTGAGGCGCTGAGCGCCTATCTGGGTGAGCTGGATGGCTTCATCGCGGACAAAATCAAGCCGCTGGAGGCGGTGGATGATAATATCCGCTTCTTTGACCATCGCCGTGAATATGCGCGCACCGATTTCGAGAATGGCGGGCTACCGCGCAAGGAATGGGAGGCGCTGCTGCACAGGGCGCAACGCCTGGCGGATGCGGCCGGGCATTACCGCTATGCGCTGCCCGTGGCGTTTGGCGGGCGGGATGGCAGCAATCTCGGCATGGCGGTGATCCGTGAGCATCTGGCCGCGAAAGGGCTGGGGCTGCACAATGATCTGCAAAATGAACATTCCATCGTCGGGAATCTGGTGCAGCCGCTGATGCTGCGCGATTTCGGCACGGCCGAGCAGCAGGCGGCCCATATTCCGCCGATGCTGGCTGGGGAATCCTACTGGAGTGCCGGGCTCACCGAGCCGGACCACGGCTCGGACGCCA